>DATNLB010000599.1:0-14575 GCA_035603095.1 Candidatus Acidiferrales bacterium | reverse complement strand
TGAGCACCACATTCAGCGGCCAGCCCGCGCTTCCCGTCGTCGCTTCGACATAGGCGATGTATAGGCGGTCAATATCGGGCCGCTCCTCGCGGTCTACTTTAATAGAAACGAAATACTGCTTCAGGATGGCGGCGATGTTGGGATCGGAATACGATTCCCGCTCCATGACGTGGCACCAATGACATGTGAAGTAGCCGATGGAAAGAAAGATGGGCTTGTTCTCTTTGCGGGCCTTTTCAAAGGCTTCGTCACCCCAGGGATACCAATCCACCGGATTGTGGGCGTGCAAGAGAAGGTAGGGACTCTTGGCGTGAATGAGCCGGTTGGTGTAGCGGTATTGCCGTGTTCCCGCGCGAGGCTCAGGTGACTGACCATTATTGGATTGGGCCGGGGCGCTGGCGGCAGTACCGGGCCCTTCGTCAGCGTTTATCGCGCCTGTGAAGGCAAGGAGTAGTGCGCCTGCGCGAAGCAGTTTGAAATGCTTGTGCCGTTTGCGCAATCCCACGCTCCCTATTCAATAGTTATCCGCTTCAAGTTTAGCAGTCGCCAGGGCTCATGGTCTAAAGAGTCGTCTTTCTCACAGGAGTCGGCAACCGGAGTTGTGGTCCGCTTTGTGTTTTTGCAGTTTTATGGGGAGTGACGCTTTACTGTGGCTTTGCCGGAGGATCCGCGGGCGCCTCGGCCGCCGCCTTGGGCTTGGCGATCGTGGAGAGCGTTTCCACGTTGAACTTTTTGTAGTCCCAATAGCGCGTCACTACGCTGGCCTTGATCCCTTTCACCAGCAGGAACCGCACTCCGACGTGCGCCTCCATGTAGGTCGGCAGCCACACCTCGTTATTCACAAACGCCTGCTCGAAAACAAAGCTGGTGCCCTTCTGCAGATTCGCCAGCAAGCCGCCGGCAAACCTCATGTCGCCGACGAAATACGCTTCTAGCCGTGCCACGTCGTGCGCTTTCTCGTCGACCCAAACGACTCCGGCGAGCTTCTGCACAACTTTTTCTACCAGCTTGTGCGGCCTGAATTCAGGATTCGGCTCAAAATCGAAGACCAGAACGTCCTGGCCGCGGAATCGTTCGCGGCGCGGATTCACGAACTGGCACGCGCGCAGAAATATTTCGATCCCCGGTTCATCCTTCTCGTCGCTTTTCCCTTCTTCCTTGGCCTTTTCCTCTTTGGCTGCTTTCTTGACCTCGTGCTTCTGCAGCTGTTCGATTCGTTTCTGCGTCTTCTCGTTTTCTTTCTTCTGTTCTTCGGCACTCAGGGGCCTGCCGTCTTTTTTTACCAGCGTGGTAACTTCCTGTCCGTTGAGATAGAAAAAAGTGTACTCGTTGGCCTCGCGCTTTTTCACACGGCCGTCGCCCTCGAATTCCGTCTCGTCCTCGGACTGCGATCCAGCGTAGTTTTCTCGAATTTTGTCGATGGCCTTCTGGTTGTCGTCGATCTCTTTGAACAGAGCTTTCAGGTCCGGTAATTTGACTTGCGATTTGATCGGGAAATCAAATACGCGCTCGCCGACGGTTCCATTGATCACCGCCCGTGTCACGCTGATGTCGTATTTGTCGCTCCCCCGGTGCAGCTCGATCTTGTGCGGTAGTTTCACGCCATCAATCGTTCGGTAGTCGTCATACAGGATTTCTTCGTCCACACCGCCGACCGTCGCCGCCTCCTTCACGATCAGATGGCTCTGTGAATCGAAGAAAACTTGCCGCTTCACGCCAGTGGCTGTGGTTATCTCTATTTGCAGCGCATCCCTTCCGCGTACCTGCGCGTGCCCCACAAACGCCAGCGCGATTTTGCTTTTCTTAGGATTGACCAGCCGGGAGTTGTAATACTGCGCCGCCGCTTCCAGTTGCATTCCTTCGGGACCCACCAGCGTGCCCAGCTCGCCGGCCGCATTCCGATGCCACGCCGACTTTCCGTTGTACGCCTCGATCAGATTCTTTTCGCCGACCAGCAATTCCGAGTAGTAGCGATTCGGCAGCTTGGTATCCAGCGTGTACGTCCCCAACTTTCCGTCATCACTCGTAAAGCTTCCTTCGAGCGTCAATGTCTGGATCTTAGCCAACGCCTTGCCGCCCCCGGCCGCTTTCACGTACTGCTCCACAATCTTCGCCGCCTCCTGCGCGCGCGCAGGAGGGGCCCCACCGGTGAGCATCAATGCGATGACTATGGTGAATAGACGCGTGCGCATTGCGTTCAAGTATAGGAACGCAATCCAGCGCAAAAAGTTTCCTGGAATTTACGCCTAGGGGGCAGCTCTATCCTGAGCGTGAGCGAAAGAATACTGCGCCACGGCGTGGACGTAGGGCTAGTGGGTGGGCCGAAGCGTCAAGAATGGGAAGGGGTTAGGGGAAAGGGAGTAGCGGATAGGAAAAATGCCACCACCAGCACCGGGAACCCCGAAAAAAACAAAGGAATCCGGAAACAAAACGCCGGGGTGCTACGTTTCTTCTATTGCATTCCCATAGGGACTGTAGCATATAGGTATGGGTATCCCATAGGAGCTACAGGAGAAAACGATGGGCGAACGAGCAGACGTTTGGCAAGGCACCCTGGCCTTGATGGTCCTGAAGACGCTGCAGGCCCTGGGGCCATTGCACGGGTACGGGATTGCGCGCCGCATCGAACAGACCAGCGGCGACCTGCTGGCGGTGAACTACGGAACGCTATACCCCGCCCTGCTCAAGCTGGAGCAGGAAGGCTACATCTCCTCCGAGTGGGGCACCTCCGATAACAATCGCAAAGCGAAGTATTACAAGCTGACGCGCGCCGGGCGCAAGCAATTGGAAAAAGAAGCGCGCGAGTGGGAGCAAACCACGGAAATTCTGGCGCGCTTCCTGGCTCCCGGAAAGGAATCCGCATGAGGCCCCTGCGCGCGCTGTTCATCCGATTGGGCGCAATCTTTGGCAAGGAGCGGCGTGAGCGGGAGCTTGCCGCGGAGATGGAAACCCATCTTCAAATGCACATGGAGGACAGCCTGCGTGCCGGCATGAGCGCAGAGGAAGCGCGCCGACAAGCGCTCATCAAGCTCGGAGGAGTTGAACAGACCAAGGAAAATTACCGCGAGCGCCGCGGACTGCCCGTCCTGGAAAATCTCCTTCAGGACGCGCGCTACGGCATGCGCATGCTGCGAGCGTCTCCGGGTTTCACTGCCGTCGCCATCCTCACGCTCGCCCTGGGCATTGGGGCCAACGCGGCCATCTTCAGCGTCGTCAACGCCATCCTTCTCCGACCTTTGCCTTATCCCGAGCCCCAACGCCTGGTCCGGGTCTGGGAATCCTCTCCGAGCAAAGGATATTTCAGAAACGTGGTCAACCCCCTCAACTTCCTTGACTGGCGCGACCACTCCCGCTCCTTCGAATCCATGGCCGCTATTCTGGACTTGATGACCAATCTCAGCGCCAACGGCGAGCCCGTCGCCGTACAGGGCCTCCAAGTGTCACCGCAATTCTTTTCCATCCTCCGGGTTCCGCCGCTCCTCGGGCGCACCTTCACTTCCGAAGACGGGGTTGCCGGACACCATCAGGTGGTCATCCTCAGCTACGAACTCTGGCAGCGCCAATTCGGCGCGAATCCGCAAATCATCGGCCAGAAGATGGACGTTGACGCCGTCCCTTTTACTGTGATTGGAGTAATGCCCCGCGGTTTTTCTTTCCCGAAAACGCATTCCGAAGTTTGGACGCCCTTGCCTCTCGCCCGTACCGAGGACTGGAAGGGCGGCCGCTATCTTACCGTGGTCGCGCGGCTCAAGCCCGGCGTGACTCTTGAGCAGGCTCGAGAGGACGTGCTCAACGTCGCCAATCTTGCCGCCGAAACCCGGCCGGATTTCAACAAAGGGTGGAGCGCCGAAGTCATGCCCATGCTCGAAGACGCCACCCAGGGCGTTCGCCGTCCGCTCTGGGTCTTGCTCGCCGCCGTCGGCTTCCTTCTGCTGATCGCTTGCGCCAATGTCGCCAACCTTCTCCTCATGCGCGGCACGGGCCGCCTGCGTGAAATGGCCGTGCGCTCCGCGCTGGGCGCCGCGCGCTCCCGCATCATTCAGCAGTTATTTGTTGAAAGCCTGCTCCTCTCGCTCGCCGGCACCGCCGCCGGCCTGCTCTTCGCCCAGCTCGGCCTGCGCAGCCTGCTCGCGCTCATTCCTCAGAACGCGCCCCTCCCTCGCAGCGAAACCATCGTCATCGATGAACGTGTGCTGCTATTCACTTTCCTCGCCTCTCTCTTCACCGCTTTGATCTTTGGCTTCGTTCCCGCGCTGCGCCTCTCTCGTGTGGACCTTCAGAGCGCGCTCAAGCAAGGTTCTCTCCGCGGCGGCGTTGGCGGCCATCAAACCCTCCGCAGGTGTTTTGTCGTAGCCGAAGTGGCCCTCGCTCTGCTCCTCTCCGTCGGTGCCGGCTTGATGCTGCGCAGCTTTTCCCGGCTCATCTCCGTGGACCCCGGTTTCAGCCCCGAGCACGTCCTCACCATGCACATTTGGACTTCGCCCGCGCGCTATCACGACAACCTCAAGCGCTCGCAGTATTTTGACCGCATCCTCTCCGAAATCCGCAGCGCTCCCGGCGTCCGCGCTGCTGGCTCGACTCATTTCCTGCCGCTCACGGAAAAAATCTCTGGCTCCTGCTTTTCTCCCGCGGACCAGCCCGCTCCCACGCCTGCCGAATCGCCCTCTGCCCAATTTCTCATCATCAGCTCGGACTATTTCCGAGCCATGGGCACTCCCATTCTGAAGGGCCGCGATTTCGATGTGCGCGACAAATTCAACTCCCAACCCGTCGCCATCGTCAACCACGCCTTCGCCGAGCGCTACTTCCCGGGGCAGGACATTTTCGCAAAGCAACTTCGCGTCTGCTGGACCATCGAAAAGCCGGTCGCCATCGTCGGTGTCGTTGCCGACGCCCGCCAGGCGCAGCTTCAACAGGTACCCGCCCCCACCATCTTTCTTTCCAATTCGCAGGCGCCCATGTATTTCACCACTCTCGTTGTCCGCGCCACCGGCGACCCGCGCCAGATCGCCCGCTCCGCCGAAGCCGCCATCCACCGCGTCGACCCCGACCAGGCTATCTCCGACATTCAAACCATGGAAACCGTCTTCTCCGATTCGGTTTCTAGTCCGCGTTTTCAGGCAGTTTTGTTGCTCGTTTTCGCGGGTCTTGCCGTGGCGCTCGCGATGATCGGCGTTTACGGCATCGTTTCCTACTCCGTCAGCCAGCGCACCAATGAAATCGGCATCCGCGTCGCCATGGGCGCTCGTTCCTCGGACATCGTTCGTCTGGTTCTACGCGAAGCGCTCGCTCTTTCGGGGATCGCTCTGGGTCTCGGCCTCGCTGGTTCCCTGACCCTGAGCCGTGTCCTGCAAACGCTTCTCTTCGAAGTCACACCGACCGACCCGGTCACTTTCGCCTCGGTCTGTTGCCTCGTTCTCGTGGTATCCGCTCTCGCGGCGGTGTGGCCCGCGCGGCGCGCCGTTCGGGTCGATCCATTGGTGGCGCTGCGTTACGAATGATTTTTCGGAAGTTTGAAGTAAATTTTCAGAGATTCGAATCGCGAGTGGCAGAGGGTGTTATGAGAAGGCTGCGTGGATGGCTATTGCGGCTGGGTGGACTCTTCGGAAGAGAGCGGCGAGAACGCGAGCTCGCCGCAGAGATGGAGAGCCATCTCCAAATGCACATCGAAGACAATTTGCGCGCGGGCATGACCCCAGCACAAGCGCGCCGGGAGGCGCTTATGAAGCTCGGCGGGATCGAGCAAACGAAAGAGATGGTTCGCGAACGCAGAGGGCTGCCGATACTGGACGTGCTTCTGCAGGATCTGCGTTTCGGCGCGCGAATGTTGCGAAAGAATCCAGCCTTCGCCGCCGTTGCCGTGCTGACCCTGGCCCTCGGCATCGGCGTCAACACCGCCATCTTTACGGCCTTTGATGCGCTCGTCTTGCGCCCGCGGCCGGTGAAGGATCCCGGCAGTCTGGCCTCCGTCTTTCGCACCACTCCCGGCGAAACCCATGGCTGGTTTTCCTACCCCGACTATATCTACTATCGCGACCACAGTAGCTCATTCTCTAATCTTTCTCTGTTTGCCTTCGGCATGGCCGTCACTTCTTCCGACCTGCCTGCTACCAGTCCGGAAGCGCCCCCCCGCATCGCTGGTGCCGTTGGCTTCCAGCTCCCGCAATTGCTTCAGGGCGGCGCTCAACCCATCATGTGTTTTTTTGTTTCTGGCAACTACTTCCCAATGCTGGGAGCCACTCCTCTCTTAGGCCGCATCCTCCTGCCCGAAGATGACCAGGCCAATGCCCTGCCGGTTGTCCTGATGAGCGGTAATTACTGGCAGCGGCGCTTTCACTCCGACCCCAAAGTTGTGGGTTCGGTCCTCCATCTGAATGGTGTCGCCTTTACGATCGTCGGTGTTACGCCGCTCGATTACCTTGCTACTGCCTCATCTGTTCCCGATCTTTGGGCGCCCATCCCTGCAAAAATTGCGTTGGGTGCAATAACCCGGCAGGAATTGGAAAATCGCCTGGTGGCGGCCGGCTTTTCAAGTGGCCGATTGAAACGGGGCGCTTCGCTTTTCGACGCGCAAGCCGAACTCAATGTCCTCGCGGGGCAGTTGCGAACGCAGTACCCCGAAGCCGAGGGCAAGATGAGTGTGAGCGTTGTCTCCGGTCGGAATAACCTCTCTGGACTTGACTCTGAGGCATGGGCCGTCGTCGCTGCCGCCATGACCGCCGTCGCTTTGCTCCTGCTCATCGCCTGTGCGAACGTCGCAAGTCTGTTGCTTGCCCGCGCTGCCGCCCGGCGCAAAGAAATTGCCGTGCGCCTGGCGCTCGGCGCGGGCCGCTGGCGCCTCGTACGCCAATTGCTGACAGAAAGCGTCATGATCGCCCTTCTCGCCGGAGCGCTCGGCTTGCCTCTGGCTGGCTGGATGCTCCACCTCTTGATCGTTGAGATCGCTGCAGCTCTCCCGTCGTTCTGGGGCACCGTCGCACTTCAGGTCTCTCCCGACATCCGCATTTTCGTCTATACTCTGCTTGTTTCCTGCGCGGCCGGAATCGCGTTTGGCCTCGCGCCCGCTTTGCAGGCCTCGAAGTCCGACGTTAACTCTGCTCTCAAAGAAGAGGGCAGCGCCTTCGGCCGGCATTTGAGCCGCTCGCGCCTGCGCGGAATTCTCATCGCTGGACAAATGGCTGCATGCCTCGTTCTGCTCATCAGCTCCGCTCTGCTGCTCCGCGGCTCGCAGCGCGCTCTCAAGATCGATCCCGGTTTCGAGGGGCGGCGAGTGGCCTACCTGGAAATGTACAATCCGGCGAATCTGCACTATTCCCAGTCACGTTTGCTCCAGCTCAATCGTGACCTCATTCAACGGATCGCGAGTCTTCCCGGCGTGCAGTCTGTGGCACAAGCCTCGCGCGGTCCGTTTGGGGGCATCCGGTGGGTGCCTGTATCTCCCGTCAACGCCGCGCCTTCCATCCCCGGCACTAACGGAGACGAACCACCTGTCGCTGGATACACCTTCGTGACGCCAGACTACTTTGACACGCTCAGCATTCCCATCGTTCGCGGCCGTAACTTCGCGATGCGCGAAGCCGAGGGAGAGTCGCCAGTCGTCGTTATCAGCGAAGCCACCGCGCACCGCTTCTGGCCCGGCGAAGATCCCTTAGGCAAGCGCCTTAAGATCGGCTCGGAAAAGGGGACCACGTCCTTCCCCGGAGAGAAGGATCCGTTCGTGGCGAGCAGTGAAGTGATCGGCGTTGCCCGGGATGTGCGCAGCATGGACCTACGTAAAGTTGATGAAGCCTACGTGTACTTGCCGCTGTCGCAGACCCATAGGTGGACAAGCACTCTGCTCGCGCGCACCGAAGGCGACCCCACGCCTTTGCTCCCGGCGATCGGCCAAGAGGTTCGCCGCGTGGACGCCAATCTCCCCGTTATCGGCGCCCCGTTATACACGATGGTTTCCATGAATCCTTTCTTTGTGGTTTCGCGCATCGGCGGATTGCTCGCCAGCATCGTCGGCATGCTCGGGCTCTTGCTGGCGTGCATGGGCGTGTATGGCATGGTCACCTACAGCGTTGCGCAGCGAACCCGTGAAATCGGCATACGCATGGCGCTGGGCGCGCAAAGTGTTCAGGTGCTCCGGCACGTTGTGCGCGAAGGCTTGCAGCCCATTCTCGCCGGGATAGTGATTGGCATCGTCGCTTCTGCTGGCGTCTCGCGCCTGATGGCCGCGACGCTTTTCGGCCTCAATCCCATGGATGCGGTTTCGTTTTCCGGCGTGTCGCTTTTGTTGGGGGCCATCGCGCTGCTTGCTACCTGGCTCCCCGCGCGCCGGGCGACAGAGGTGGATCCGATGGTGGCGCTGCGCCACGAATGATTATTGTAGTGGCCGGTCTTCAGACCGGTCCGTGTCGAGGAACGATTATGAGGCAGTTGCGTGCCTGGTTTGTGCGGCTTGGCGGATTCTTCCTCAGGAACCGTAGCGAGCGTGAACTTGTTGCGGAGATGGAGAGCCATCTCCAGATGCACATCGAAGACAATCTACGTACGGGCATGAGTTCGGAAATGGCACGTCGGGAGGCGCTGATGAAATTGGGCGGTGTTGAACAAACGAAGGAAATCTACCGCGACCGGCGCGGTCTTCCATTAATTGAAACGCTTTTCCAGGATTTGCGCTTCGCCGCTCGGATGCTGCTGAAAAATCCCGGCTTTACGGCAATTGCTGTCCTGACCTTGGTTCTCGGCATCGCCGCCACCACGGCCATCTTCAGCGTGGTCTATGGAGTTCTCCTGCGTCCCCTTCCCTACCCCCATCCCGATCAGATCATCCAGTTGTGGGAGCTCGATGCCAAGGGACACCGGATGAACTTTCCTGAGCCGAATTTCTTGGACATGCGGAGCTCCTCGCAATCCCTCGCGGCTCTTGCAGAATGCAACGCTGGACCCTTTACCATTAGCGGCGGAGCGGAACCGACCCGCACCGTTGCGGCATTAGTTTCCCGGGATTTCTTTCAGGTAATGGGCGTGTCGCCAGTTCTCGGTCGAAGTTTCAGCCCAGAAGATCAGCGCGAAGGCGCGGGACCCGTGTTGTTGGTCAGCCATGGCTATTGGCAGCGGCACCTCGGCGGTTCGAATGAACTTTCCAAGTTCAAGCTCGTCGCGGATCACCGGGTCTTTTCCGTCATCGGTGTAATGCCGGAAGGGTTTGGCTTTCCCGATGGAGCGGACCTCTGGATTCCGCGTGAACTCTATCCTCCAGACAACCCCAGCCGTACCGCGCACAACTGGCACGTCTTCGGCCGTGTGCGCGAAGGCGTTGCACTCTCGCAGGTGCGCGCCGAGCTTTCCTCCATCGCTCACCAGCTGAAGCAGCAATACGGCCAGGACATTGACATGACCGACGCGGCAGCCGACCGTCTAAGAGACGCGATGACCTCCAACATACGTGCCGCTTTGCTTCTTTTGCTCGGCGCCGTTAGCTTTCTCTTGCTCGTGGCATGCGCCAATGTGGCCAATCTTCTTTTGGCGCAGGCGGCTCGACGCGATCGTGAACTGGCCATTCGCGCAGCCCTTGGAGCGGACCGCCGCCGCTTAGTTTTGCAATTTCTAATCGAGTCGGCTTCCCTTTGCACCGTCAGCGGAATCGTTGGGGCCCTCGCGGCTCGCTGGGGCGTGAATGTTCTTTTGGCGTTGGCCCCGAAGAATCTTCCGCGCCTCGACTCCATCTCCGTCAACATGCCGGTGCTGTTGTTCGCTGTGGGCTTGTCGTGCGTCATGGCCACGGCCCTCGGCACCTTCACGGCGATTCGCGCGACCTCTGGTGATGTCCGTGATGCTCTCGCCGAGGGCGGCCGCGAACAGATCGGCGGTCGGCGTGCGCGGCGATTCGGTCAGACGATTGTGGCCGGTCAACTCGCAATTACCCTGGTGCTGCTGGTCGGCGCCGGACTTCTCGGCCGCAGCCTGATGCGCGTTCTTTCCGTGGAGCCCGGATTTCGCACCGAGCACGTCGTCACTATGGACCTGGCATTTGCACGGCCTGGAGATAACGACGCGGCCAAAGCGCTTCACGTAAACAAGCTCAACAGTTTATTCGAACGCCTGCGTGCCATCCCTGGTGTCGAAGCAGTGGGCGGTGCGAACGCGTTGCCGCTTGCGAGTGACTTCCTCGCCGACGGAGCTTTTCTCATACTCAATCCCCGCGACGTTCCCACCCGAATGGAAGACTTCGAGCGGCTGCTTCACAATCCTTCCATCACCGGCTATGCCGACTACTTGGTGGCCAGCGATGACTACTTCCGCGTGCTGGCTATCCCACTTCTGCGTGGCCGATTTTTCGATAATCGAGATGTGATGAACGCGCCTCACGTCGCCGTCATCAGCGATTCTCTTGCGCGCACCCGCTGGCCAAACGAAGACCCCCTTGGCAAGACGATTGAATTCGGCAACATGGACGGCGACTTGCGCTTGCTCACCATCGTTGGCATCGTCGGCGACGTGCGTAATCGCAGCCTTGAAGCTCCTCCCAGCCCCACCGTCTATGTAAACTACCGTCAGCGCCCGCAATCATCCGATCTCTTCACCATTGTGATGCGGACCAGTTTGCCTCCAGAAGGCGTGATTCCCGCGGCGCGCGAAATTGTCCGCGGCGTCGATCCAGACGCTCCGCCGCAGTTCCGCACGTTTGCCCAAGTTTTCACTTCTTCCCTGTCCGCGCGGCGATTCAATCTCACTCTGGTCTTGGCGTTCGCGGGAGCGGCGTTGCTTCTCGCAGTAGCCGGCGTCTATGGAGTAATGGCTTACAGCGTTACGCGCCGCACGCGCGAAATCGGCGTTCGCATAGCCCTCGGAGCTGCGCGTGGCGACGTGCTCCGGCTTGTGCTCGGTCAGGGCATGTGAACGACCGCGGTCGGCGTGTCTATCGGCATGGCTGGTTCGTTCGCGCTGACTCGCACGACGCGGTCGCTCCTGTTCGGAGTAAGCCCCACCGATGCGGTCACATTGGCCGGGGTTTCGCTGTTGCTTGCTGGTGTGTCAATGCTGGCTTGCTGGATCCCCACGCGCCGCGCTATGCGCGTCGATCCAATCGTCGCCTTGCGTTACGAGTGAAGCATCAGTTTCGAGTTTCGAGATTCTGTCCTAAGGCTTTTTCTTTTTGAAGAGGCCGCCGAGACTGCTGATGGCGTCGGCGGGATTTTGCCCCTGCGCCAATGTCTTGGCGGTGCCGGAGGCGGAAGTGCCCGCGCATCCAAGCTGCGACTTCAGCATGCCCGCCGCAAGTCCGCCAACATCGGGAATAAATTTTGGATCGGAAGCCGTGCCGTGGATCAGGAAGGGCACGGTTGTCGTACCCGCTTTACAGCCACCAGCAGCGCCCTTGACTTGACTCAAGATGCCGCCGATACCGCCCGCGGGTCCACTGGTTGCGCCGCCCGCCGCGCTCGCAGGCGCAGCTGCCGCGGTGGCGAGGTTTGCCACCATTTTGAAATCCAGATCGTTCTTGGAGTCGATCGTGCCGAGACCGGTGAGATTGCCGAGCGGGGGAAGGACCGCCAAGAAATTGTCAGCTTTTAGACCATCGGGCGCCATGTGGAGATCGGTGGTGATTTTTTCGATGTTCAAGTCGTTGCCGGTCTTGACGCCGGTGAGCATCGAGATGGCGGACAGTTTCGAGCCGAGGTCAAAGCCGACAAGCTTCGTGTTGTAAACGCCGACGGTGCCATTGGTGACAAGTTTGTTGGTGGGACCAGTGATATTGAGATCGGTGTTGAGCGTGCCGCCCTGAAGCGAAGCACCTTTGGGAAGATTGATGCCGAGAGCGGGAAGAAAGGCTTCGAGGTCCTTTGCGGGCATGTCCTTGCCTTCGAGCTTGATGTTGACCTTGGTGGCTTCGCCAGCGGATTCGTAGGTGCCGCCGAGATGAGCAGCGGCGCTGCCGATTTTCAGAGTGGAAGGTTCGAGGACGCCCGCGTTTTTGACCAGACTGTATTTGGTATTGAAATCCACGGTGAGAGGAACGCCCGCCGGCGAACCACCAGCAATGAGCAGGGCTTTGGAAAGTTTGGCGGTGCCCTTCGTTTCGGCTTCGCCGCCTTTCGATTCAATCGTGCTATCGAGATCGAGAAGGCCCCCGAGTCCCAGGGAGGGATCGAGGAAACCCGTCGAGGCGAGATTCAAAGAGCTGATATTGAGCTTGGCGCTGAGCGGTGTCAGCGAAGTGTCAGCCCGATCGATGGGGCCGACGGTGCCATCGAGCTTGAACTTGCCCCCGGAAGGGAGATCGGCGGCGACAGTGACCGGAAACTTGGAGGTCATGGAAACGTCGGAGGCGGTTACGTCGACGTGGTCGTAGTTGTTGCGCTTCTGCGTATTCGTGGAGCCGACGATGATACTGCCGTCCTTGAGTTCAAATTTCCCGATGGAGAGGTCCGCGGCAGAGTTTGACGAACTCGAAGATTTTGCTGCCGAGCCACCGAGCGAAGAATAGTTCCACAGGCCGGCGCCATTGTGAAGGAGCGTCACTTGCGGGGTATCAATCGTGACGCCGGTGACGTTAAGGGTTTTGGAGAAAATCAGGGGCAACATTTCAACGCCGACTTTGACCGATTTGGCGGTGAGGAAAGGAGAAGAGCTGAATTTGGGGTCGTCGCCGATGGTGATATTGTCGGCGGAAAGCGAGCCGCTGATGAGAGAAAGACTCATATTGCCCAATTCCACTTTGCGGCCGAGCGCGGCCGAAGCTTTTTCTTCAATGGTGGGGCGGAACTGATTGACGGGAATCAAAAACGGCGCGACGAGAACGAGAACGATCAACACGCCGACGACGATGAAGACAATCTTCAATGCTTTGTTCATGGCGGCCTCCGACGCAGAAGGAACGGGCGATCCCCCGGACGGCAGAGAGGGGAGGATAGCACGGGGACAATATACATGACGGAGGGTGAAGTCGACTGTTCTGTTGTGGACAGGGGATGTGAGCCATGACTGGTGACTCGTGACTGGTGATTTGTGAGGCTGACGGAACGGGTTCCTTCCGGCAGGGCTGGTCGAGAGGGAGCGGGAAGAGACAGGAAGGGGACGGGAAGTGGGTACACAGGCGGGGCCCCACCCAGGGCCCCACCCCCTGTTTTTTGGAAGTATTGCATCTAAAGGATTTAGCTCTGCCGTAAGTCTTTTGTTTGCAACACTTACGGGGGAATCCATAAGTGTTGCATCTAAAGGGCTTACGCGGAAGAAGTGTTGGTGAGTTAAAGTAACCGGCTGGGTCGCGTTGATTCTTCGGGCAGAAGACGCGGGAAGGTGCAAAAGTTTGAAGGAGTTAGAAGGACCGCGGGGCGGGAGGTGCATGGTTCGCAGGGCACGGAAGAATCGTGCCGACTTAACGAAACCATTATAACATATTGGTACCGTATGTCAATGATCATTTATAAGCGGTCTGGATGCCGGGGGCAGTGGCGTGTCTGTTTAAATTGGCACCGGGAAAACGGAGAAACTGACCCCCCCCGTAAAAGAATCACAGAGGAGCGACGCCCATCTTTGCCAAGTTTTCCACTGACAGGCCGAATTCTCAGTTCGCCGTTCCATTCTCGTTGCGTCATCCCCCATTCCTCTGGAATACCCATCCGTCTATTTCAGTTTTGCGTTACTATATCCTCTGGTACTCGGCCCAGGGCAAAATTGAAATGCGCACTCCTCTCGCGGCTTGTCTCTTGCTGTCTCCCTTCTTTCCTTCGAGTACATTCACCCCGGAGCAGGCTCCTCAGACTTCCCCTTCCGTTAGCTACGCCCCGGCGAATCATTCGACGGACGACTCTTACGCCAAAGAACCTTACGTCTATGACCTCGTGCAAACCGCGGTTCGCTTCGAGCCCGACGGCAAGGGCTACCGGGATCTCATCCTTCGCGTCCGTATCCAATCCGAGTCCGCCGTGCACGAGTTTGGCCTTCTCGTTCACTCCTTTTCTTCTAAATTCGAATCGCTCGAAGTCGTTTACGCTCACGTTCGCAAGCCCGACGGCACAGTCATCGAAAATAATCCAGCGATTAACAGGGAGTAAGAGTATGACGGGCTTCTAGCGTTCTGTTCCTATCGCGTGCCGTGGGTCATTTCACCTCGACTTTCATACGCATCCAAGGATGGATGCAGCACTCAAAAAGATGTTCACCTTTCGAAAGACCCGTGATCTGGCGTTGGCTGCCTTGAAGGATTCGGGTCCTGGCCACCGCGAGGTTCGAAAAACCGCCGGCACATTCGGGAACCGTGGCCTCTCCTGCGTTAAGATCCCCTATAAAGCCGCCACCGAAGTGCGCCACCTCGGTGAAGGTGTGAGGCTCGCCGCCCTGGTCGAATACGTTAAGAATGGTTCCTTTCTTGATGTTGAGTGTGTCAGGTTCGAAGTCCCAGTTCGGGTCTGGAGTTCCCTGAGCTGCCTTTGCAAATAAGTCGGCGAACTTGGTGGATGCTCCAAGCGCGACATTCTTGCAAAAGTCCGGCCCAACCGCCGTCGGGGCATTGAAGGTGGCCGGATCGCATTCGTCCAAGGCCACCACCTGTGCGACACTTGGTGGATCTTCTTCCTGCGTCCCT
>DATNLB010000595.1:0-2703 GCA_035603095.1 Candidatus Acidiferrales bacterium | reverse complement strand
GTTCCGCGCTTCGATCTCGCGGATGGCACCGAGCGCCGCCGCTTGCTCCGCTCCGGCCTCATTCGCGCCGCTGCTGCCGCGCGTGCCAAACACAACTGCTATTCGCTTATGTTCGTCGAGTGCGCGCGCAAGATACGGCGTGGCCGCGCCCTCGTCATCGGGATGCGCCACGACGAGGAGAATATCCGCTTTGTAGCGCTCGTCCGGCAGCGGGAGCGCTTTCGGCTCCTGTGCGTCGCTCGCCGGCACTGGGAAAAAGAGAAAAAGTGCAAAAAGTAGATGTCTCGCCAATCGTTTCATTCCCGGGCCTCTGAAATTTTCGACTGTCACCGAAGAGACCAATGAGTTTACCCTGTTAGAGAGCCTGGACGAAACGCGCGCTGAACACGCGGGTGGGCGACATGGAGGTGCCATCTTGCGGGAGTTCTTTTTTTGTGGCATTGTTCTGAACGTCTATATACGTACAGACAATCTGCGGTACAGAAAGGAAACCCTTATGCCTGAAGATGTCGATGCTTTGGAGACCAAAAGATTCAAGCTCCTGGAGGAGTTCCTCAGCTTGGGTGATCTGCGACCCGGCTCCCTTACCGCAGTCATGCGCCGCTGCGGCAAGCCGTCCTGCCACTGTGCCAGACGCAACGACCCGGGACATGACCCGCAATTCCGCCTCACTCGCCGCGTGGCCGGCAAGACCGTGACGGAGACCTTTCCCAATCCCACCGCCCTGCGGAAAGCCCAGCGGGAGGTCACCGAGTTTCACCGCTTCCAGAAGCTGAGCCAGGACCTGGTGGCCCTCAACGAAAAGATCTGTCGACTCCGCCCGGTCGAGCAGCAACGGGGCGGCTGGACGGAGCAGGAAAAAAAAACGCTGCTGCGATCCATGAGGAAGTGGCGCGAGAAGTAAACCGATTCCTCGGCCTTGTTTTTGCGCAACGCCATAAGGACGGTCGGACCGATCTGGAAGCCGTGGAGTCGGCCTTGCGAGCCGCACTGCACCAAGCGGGGGCCGCCGCCTTAGCCGAACTGCTGAAGTTCGAGGCCCCGGCGGCCGAGCAGCGCCAGTTGCTGTGTCCGTGTGGCTATCACGCTCAATACCAGGAACTCCGCTCCAAACCCGTCCTGACCATCGTCGGCCCGGTACGCGTCTCCCGTCCCTACTATTTGTGTGCCTCATGCGGCGTCGGCCAGTTTCCGGTGGATGCCGAATTGGATATCGAGAACACGGAGTTTTCTCCCGGAGTGCGCCGCATGCACGCCTTGGTGGGCCAGGAGGCGCCCTTCGAGCACGGCCGCGAACAGATGAAAGTTCTGGCTGGCCTGGAGGTGACCACCAAATCGGTGGAGCGCACAGCGGAGACCATCGGAGCCGATATCGCGCAGCGCGAACAAGCCGAGATCAAAAAAGCCCTGCAGTTGGACCTGCCCGTCGTGGCCGGGGAGCCGATTCCCTTCCTGTATGTGCAAATGGATGGCACGGGAGTTCCGGTGGTGAAGAAAGAGACGGTCGGTCGGCAGGGCAAGACCGAAGGTCAACCGGCCCATACTCGGGAAGCCAAGTTGGGATGCGTGTTCACCCAGACGACGTGGGATCCGGAAGGCTATCCCATCCGCGATCCCGATTCCACCACGTATACCGGAGCCATCGAGAGTGCGGAGGAGTTTGGCCGGCGAATCTATGGGGAAGCCTGGGGACGCGGCTGGAGCCGCGCACTCAAGAAGGTCGTGATCGGTGACGGCGCCGAATGGATTTGGAATCTTGTGGCCCTGCATTTTTCCGACGCCATTCAGATTGTCGATCTCTACCACGCCCGCCAGCATCTTTGGGAGGTGGCTCGTCGGCTGTTCCCCAATGAGGAAGGAAAGCAAAAAGCCTGGATGAAGATCCACCAGAAGCGTCTTCTGGATCGCGGGAAAATCGAAAAACTGGTTGGCGCACTCCGTTCCATCGAATCCGACAACCCCGAACTACTAGAGAAAATTTGCATCGAGGCAGACTATTTTGAGCGGAACGCGGAGCGCATGCGATACCCCAAGTTTCGCTGCCAGCACTTATTTGTTGGCTCGGGCGTCATCGAAGCCGGATGCAAGACGGTGATCGCTTCCCGTCTCAAAAGGTCTGGAATGTTCTGGACCGTTCGAGGAGCCAACGCCATCCTGGCTCTCCGCTGCTGTCATTTGAATGGCGAGTTTGAAGACTACTGGGAGGAACGCAGGGCGGCTTAACTTCCAATTGTAAGTCGCGCACCCATAATTAGGCCGCTATAATGTGGCCGCGGATGAACCACTGGTCACCTGCATTCGTTTTGCGCTGGCTGTTCGATTCGGAACAAGGCGCTTCGGGCCGCCTGCTCCCCCGCTGGATTTTTCTGCGCGCTCTCGGGCTCATTTATTATTCGGCGTTTTTCTCGTTGGTCTTTCAAATTCGCGGATTGATTGGGGCGCATGGAATTCTCCCCGCCGGAGAATATCTGCAGGCATTGGCCGAGCGGTTCGGGCACGCAGGCTACTGGTATGCGCCGACGCTGCTGTGGTTTTTGAGTGGCTCGCACATGCTGGCGGGCATTTGCTGGGCCGGAATGATCGCCTCGGTGCTACTGGTGTTGAATTTGTGGCCGCGTGGCATGCTGGCGATTTGTTTTGTGTGCTTTCTCTCGTTCGTGAGCGCCGCACAGGATTTTTCTGCTTATCAATCCGATGGAATGT
>DATNLB010000252.1:0-4365 GCA_035603095.1 Candidatus Acidiferrales bacterium | reverse complement strand
CCAAAAAGGTGAGGTCCAAATCCCAGATGAGCCAGGAAGTCTGGTTCGAGCGGAAGCAGCGAAGGAGTACGCCTTGCCGCCAGGGATTACGGCAACACGCATTCTTTATCACACCCGAACGGCCGGTGGGAAAGACACGTTGGCGTCCGGCGTCGTGCTCGTCCCGTACGGGCAGCCCCCGAAAGGCGGTTGGCGGCTGCTCGCCTGGTCGCATGGTACCAGCGGCGTTGCCAGGGCTTGCGCTCCCTCTCTGATGAAGTCGCTGTTCTACAACTGGGAAGGTCTCTATGAGTATGTCTTGATGGGTTATGCGGTGGTCGCAACGGACTACGCCGGACTCGGGACCGAAGGACGCCACGCTTACCTCGACATGTTGAGCAACGGCACCGATGTCATCAACTCCATACCGGCGGCGCGCGCTGCAGTGCCGAAGCTGAGTGAGAAGTGGCTCGTCGTCGGGCATTCGCAGGGTGGGCTGTCGAGCCTAGGAGTCGCGGAGTTAGAAGGAGCAGTCAAGGACCCTAATTTCCTTGGGACGGTGGCACTGGCGGGTGCGAGCGATCTCCAAGATGGAATTGACGCCGTTCTCCGTGTGAAGTTGCCGGTACTCAATGGACTAGTTGGATTCTGGGCATTCGGGGCCAAGACGGTTTATCCAGAGCTTGAGCTTGAGGGCGTTCTGACAAAAAAAGCGCTGGCAATTTATGACGCGTCCGCAGAGGACGGATGTAGTGCGGCCAGCGGCGCGTTCGCGGCGCTCCCCACCGAGGAGATGTTGCTACCGGGCTGGAGAAGCAACAAGTACATCAAACAGTTTCTCGCACGCAATCAACCGGGAATGCAATCGACCCATGGTCCATTGCTGCTTGTTGGAGGAGGGGACGACGTCCTGTTCACGGAATCTGCCGGCCGAAAGGTGTTTGAGCGCCTTTGCCGTTCCGGAGCGCGCGTCCAACGTAATGTTTACTCCGGCCTCGGGCACGATCCGGTTGTCTACGGCTCCCTTCGGGATCAGCTCGATTGGATCGCAGCTAGGTTTGGCGGAGCACCAGCGCCAAGTAATTGTCCCGCACCATGATGATTCACGGAAGCAGGCGCTGGGAACAGACTCGAATCCTACTAGGTCTGTTATTGGCAATGTCGTTTCTCCTGTTTGTCTTCCTTGTTGCGTCTACCTCGGCGCAAGAAGTTACGACAGACGAACAGAGGAGTCGCCGAGCCGATGCGCTCCTCGGACGGAGGAATTTGTTTGGCGATTGGAACGGCGAAAGAACTCGCTTGGCGGAAGTGGGAGTGACCTTCGAGTTTTATTACGTTGCGGATCTCGAAGGAAATCCGAGGGGAGGAGAGGAGCAGGCCCGGGCGGGGTGGGGACGGTTTCGCGGGACGATCGACGCTGACCTGGGGCGAGCGGTCGGTGCAAAGGGGCTTACATTCCATGCGACTGGTGTGTGGCAGTTCGGCGCCAACCTGGGAGCAAAAATTGGAACTATTGCAAATCCCAGCGGTTTGGTCAGCGCTCATGCTGGGCGACTGGATTCGTGGTGGCTTCAACAGGCGTTTTGCAACAGCAAAGTCTTTGTGAAAATCGGTCAATTTGCCGGCCTGGACTTCTACGGCGATCAGGAAGACGGCGCGTCCTACATCATCGAGCCCTTGGACTACGCCATGGGCAATCTGTTCAGCACAACGCATGAATCCTTCAACCCGGCTGCGACACCGGCAGCGGAAATTCGATTTGCCCCAACAATGAATTTTTATGTGAAATCCGCAGCGCTTGCGGGAAACCGCGATCCTTACGTCCAGGACCCGACGGGCCTTCATTTCAAGGTCGCCGACACTCCAGTGTTTGTATATGAGATCGGATACGCCATCGAGCCTCCCAGGTCCAATAGTTCGCACATTCCGAAGACTTACCCAGGAAAGTATAAGTTTGGCGCCGCCTACAATGGCGGCAAATTTCAGAATGGCATCACGGGCAGACAGAGTCAGGGGAACTATCTGATTTATGCCATGGCGAATCAAGCCGTCTACCGTTCGACGCCAGGGTTGAACCGCGGCCTCGATCTGGATTTCGGGTTTGATTGGAGTCCGAGCGAAACGAATCGTCAGAATTCACAACTCACGGCGGGGCTTCGTTACAACGGACTGATTCCACAACGAGATCGCGATGGATTCGCGGTTGGTGTCGTGTACAGCCGGGTTAGCAATCGATTCAGCTGGCGGGAAACCCTGCCAGGCTACGAACCTCGTGGTTCCGAAAAAGCGATCGAAGTGAACTATGCGATTCAGGTATCGCCCTGTTGGTTGTTCCAGCCGGTCTTTCAGTACTACATGGATGTCGGAGGCAGTGCACGAATCCCGAACGCTGCCGTAGTTGGCCTCCGCACGAAGGTAGTCTTCTGACGGCTCATATTAAGCAAAACCTCTCTTCCCAATGTGACCTGGGCACCGGATTCCCGATCTCGGAGTCTGTCAACAACTGCGCAGTTGTGAACATGTTGGCACCCATTCTTGAACGCGAGACGGGGCAGGCCAGCTAAGACACGTTTTTTCAGCAAGCTATTCCGTTTGGACGTTTGGCTGAGTAAGTGCCCCAGTGGATGTTGCGACACGGAGACTTACATGCCTTCGACGAATTCCAACTCAAAGCCGACGAAGTCCGGTTCCAATAACACTTCCGGGCGTTTGTTCTTTTTGGATCTCGGAGGCGGGCGCGTGATGACCGTGAATCCTGACGGCTCCGACTTACGAACGATCGTCTCTGAGGGCCGGCGCCTTCCGGACGGCATCGTGGTCGACGTTGCGGCGGGACACATCTACTGGACCAATATGGGTAACCCCAGCGCGAACGATGGTTCCATCGAACGCGCCGACATCGACGGGACAAACGTCACCAACATCATTCCTCCCGGCGGCACGTTTACTCCGAAGCAGCTCCAACTCGACAAGAAGAACAGGAAGCTCTACTGGTCGGACCGAGAGGGCATGCGCGTCATGCGTGCGAATCTGGATGGATCGGCGATTGAGACACTCATCGAAACGGGTCAGGGCGAAACGGACCGTCGTGATCCCCGAAATTGGTGCGTTGGCATTGCACTCGACATGGAACGCGGAAAGATTTACTGGACACAGAAGGGCAGCGACAACGGTGGCGAGGGCCGAATTTTTCGCGCGAATTTAGAAATTCCAAAAGGGCAAACTCCAGAAAATCGCCGGGACATTGAACTCCTCTTCGACAATCTGCCGGAGCCCATCGACCTGGACCTCGATCCCGGCAACCGGATGATGTATTGGACCGATCGTGGAGACGCGCCACGCGGCAACACCGTGAACCGCGCGCCGATGGACGCGGGCCTTGGAGATCGCAAAGAACCTGAGATTGTTTTTGCCCACCTCATGGAAGGAATCGGCTTGTCGCTCGATCTGAAGGGCGGACGCATGTTCCTGACCGATTTCGCCGGGTCGGTTTACAGCGCGGGCCTTGACGGATCGAACAGGAAGACGCTGCTCGTTGCTGAGGGAAATCTCACGGGCATCGCGTATGCCGAATTGCCGTCGAAAGACGCGTAACGACATTTCTGAACACGACAATCACATTCACCGCGAAAGGAAAATCCAATCATGTCTTCGAACAAACCAGTACGTCGCATCGCGATCGTCGGCACAGGTCTCATCGGCGCGAGCTGGGCAGCGCAATACCTTGCGTGTGGGTTCGATGTAGTTGCGAGTGATCCTGCTCCTAACGCGGAAGCCAAATTGCGCGAGTACGTAGATGCTGCGTGGCCTGCGCTCACGGCAATCGGGCTTACACCGGACGCAACACGCTCGCGCCTGACGTTCGCCTCTAGCATGAAGGAAGCGCTTTCAGACGCCGACTTCGTCCAGGAAAACGGGCCAGAGCGTCCGGATTTCAAGATCAAACTGTTCGCCGAGATCGATGACGCGACTCCCCCGAATTCCATCATCGCCTCGAGTTCCTCGAGCATCACCATGAGCGTCATTCAATCCGGCTGCAAGCGGCCCGAACGCTGCGTGATCGGCCATCCTTTCAACCCTCCTCACGTCATTCCGTTAGTGGAAGTCGTCGGGGGAGTGAAGACCTCGCCCGAAGTGATCCAGCGGGCGATGGAGTTTTACGCGTCCATCGGGAAGAAACCCATTCTGCTGCACAAGGAATTATTCGGACATGTCGCTAACCGATTGCAAGCTGCTCTGTATCGAGAGGTTGTGTATCTGATTGAACAGGGTGTTCTGAGCGTTTCGGATGCAGATGATGCCGTGAGTTGGGGGCCGGGACTTCGTTGGGGAGTGATGGGTCCCAGCTTGTTGTGGCACATCGGCGGTGGGGAAGGCGGGATTCAG
>DATNLB010000647.1:0-3670 GCA_035603095.1 Candidatus Acidiferrales bacterium | reverse complement strand
GTTTCTTGCGGCACGCCGTTTGGTTCGAAGCCGGCTTTCTACGATGCCCATCAACCCGGGCTCTTTTGCGAGAACTGCCGGAGCTCCGGAATGAAGCCGCTGCACGCTGAGGCGAGGAGACTTGCGGAGCGCTTTGCCGGCGAGCGGCTGGATCGCATCGAATTCGAGAAGTCGATGCAACCCGCCGCCAGGGAATTGCGCGAGGCTGGGTTGTCGTGGATCGAGCATCACCTCGAGCGGCGGCTCAAGACCCGCGAACTCTTGGAGAGCACTTGAAAGCTAAAGTAAAACTTGAGAAAAAGGCGAAGGGCCTCAATTTCCAGGATCTGATTTTGCAGCTCTCGCAATTTTGGGTGAAACAGGGTTGCGTGCTACAGCAGCCCTATGATGTGGAAGTTGGCGCAGGCACGATGCACCCGGAAACTTTCCTGCGCGTGCTCGGGCCGCACGCGTATCGCGTGGGATACGTTCAGCCCAGCCGTCGGCCCGCCGACGGCCGCTACGGCGAGAACCCCAATCGCCTTTACAAGCATTCCCAATTTCAAGTGATCCTCAAGCCCTCACCCTCCGACGTTCAGGACATCTACCTGAAAAGCCTTGGCGCCATCGGGATCAACCTCAAGGAGCACGACATTCGTTTTGAAGAGGACAACTGGGAGTCCCCGACACTCGGCGCGTGGGGCATTGGCTGGCAAGTTCTGCTCGACGGCCTGGAGATCACCCAGTTCACGTACTTCCAACAAAGCGGCGGGATCGACCTTGACCCCATCTCCGTCGAACTGACCTACGGTCTCGAACGCATTTGCGCGTTTCTTCAGGGCGTGGAGAGCGTCTACGACCTGCGCTGGTCCGCGGACAAGACTTACGGCGACATCCGCTTGATGGAGGAGCAGCAGTTTTCCGAATACAGTTTCGATCGCAGCGATGCGGCCGCGATTCGCTCTGAATTCGAATTGCACGAGAAGCAGGCCAAGGAACTCCTCGATGGCTTCAAGGGATTGGAAGGGAAGGACCGCGCTCGTTACCCGCTGCTTGCTGCTTACGACCATTGCCTCAAGTGTTCGCACCTCTTCAACCTGATGGATGCGCGCGGGGTAATCTCCACCACCGAACGCGCCGCTTTGATGGGTCGCGTACGTACCCTGGCTTGCCGCACCGCCACATCCTACCTGTCACAAATCGGCGGCGCCGCACCGCAGCGCGAGGTGCGGCCATGAAGGATGCCGCAAAGGAGAAACGCGTCGAACTCCTCTTTGAAGTCGGCTGCGAGGAGATACCAGCCGGGATGCTTCCGAAGGCCGAAGAGGAGCTCCGCACCAACATCGAGAAACTCCTGACCGCAGAAAATCTTTTTGATGGCGTATCGGTGGAGACCTTCAGCGCGCCTCGCCGCCTGACCGCTTGGGTCCGCGGACTGCTCGCCAGGCAGGCGGACGTCGAGATCGAAGTGACCGGGCCGCCCAAGTCGGTGGCCTACGATTCCGTCGGCGCGCCGACACGCGCGGCACAGAGCTTCGCCGAGAAGCAGCACGTCCACGTCAGCGATCTCTATCTGGTTCAGACTCCCAAGGGCGAATACCTTGCCGCCAAACAGATCAAGCTCGGGAGGACCGCAGAACAAATTCTCATCAGCGTGCTCCCCCGCGCCGTTCACGATCTCACCTGGCCACGCTCGATGACTTGGACCGGCCTTGATGGTGCGCGCTTCATTCGGCCCATTCGCTGGATCGTCGCCGTGCTCGGCGGCAAACCTCTGAAACTCTCCGTCGCCGGTATCGCCGCCGGCGCCACCACGCGCGGCCACCGCTTCCTCGGTTCGGACCCCATTCACGTCAGCAACTTTCTGGACTACGAGAAGCGGCTCCAGCAGAACGGCGTCATCGTCCGCCCCGGCCGCCGCGAGGAGAAAATCGCGACGGAACTCGAAGCCCATGCCAAGCGGGGAAACTATCGCATCCATGAAGACGCCTCACTTAGAAAGCTCGTGGCTTATCTCAACGAATACCCGAGCGTCATCCAGGGCGATTTCGATCCGGCGTTTCTGAGCCTGCCGGACGAAATCCTCGTCACCGTTATGCGCGACCACCAGAAGTATTTCGCCGTGGAAAAGAAGAACGGGGAACTGGCCCCGCACTTCCTGGCGGTGATCAACGCCGACAAAGACCCCAAGGGGATCATCCGCGCCGGCCACGAACGGGTCCTGCGCGCGCGCTTCGCCGACGCACAATTTTTCTGGCAGTCGGATCAGAAATGTCGGCTCGCCGACTATTTGCCGAAACTCGAACGCGTCACCTACGAATCGCGCCTGGGCAGCTATCGCGACAAGGTCGAACGCATCCGCGCCATCGCGCGCTGGTTCACCGAGCAATGGTTCAACCTGGGAATGCACCAAGCGCACGTTGCGGAGGCCGACCGCGCCGCCGAACTCGCCAAGTGCGACCTTGCCACGGAAATGGTTCGCGAGTTCACCGAGCTTCAGGGCATCGTCGGCGGCTTATACGCACGCGCCCAGGGCGAATCCGACGAAATCGCCGACGCCGTCTACGATCACTACCGTCCCGTCGGCCTCGAAGATCCCATCCCGCGCAACCTGACCGGGTGCGCCGTCGCGCTGGCGGACAAACTCGATTCGGTCGTTGGCTGCTTTGCCGTCGGAGTGGTGCCCACCGGCTCGAGCGATCCCTATGCTTTGCGCCGCGCCGCTTTGGGAATCGTCAAGATCATTCTGGAGAAGAAGCTGCCCGTCTCGCTCTCGCTGGCTATCGGCGCCGCGGCAAAGGCGCTCCTCACTCACAAACCCAAGCGCGGCGTAACGCCGGACCAGGAAGCTCAAATCTTGGACTTCATCCTCGACCGCGCCAAGTTTGTCTTCCGCGAACGGGAAGGCTTCGGCTACGACGAGGTCAGCGCCGTTTTTCGGGCCGGGGCCGACGACCTGGTGGACGCCCAGAAGCGTCTTGTGGCACTGAAGGCCATTCGCAAGTCAAAAAATTTCGAACCGCTCGCGGTTTCCTTCAAGCGTATTCGCAAGATCCTGGAGAAAGCCAACATGGCGCCCGGAGATGCTCGCCACGCGAATCCCGAGTTGTTCGAAAGCGCCGCTGAACGCGAACTGTACTCCGCGGTTCGCGAGGCCGCTTCAAAAGTACAAACGCAGAAACGCGCGGGGAAGTATCAGGAAGCCTTGGAAGCCATTGCCGGCCTTCGAAAAGTCGTCGATCAGTTTTTCGACGGCGTCATGGTGATGGCGGAGAACGAAGCAGTTCGAAACAACCGTCTGGCTTTGCTCGCGGAATTGCTCCGCGAGTTTACGACCGTTGCGGATTTTTCTGAAATTGGCGGTGAAGAGCGGCGCTAGATGATCTCAGGTTTTACTTGAAGTCTTCAAAAGTCGGCGTGCCGACAATTTTTCCGGCCGCCGTTGTAAAACGGTGTTGGCAGCAAGAGTTTCATAACTCCAATGCGACAAGCGAGGCGTACAGTGAAAAAATGGGTGTATTTCTTCGGTGCTGGTAAAGCGGAAGGCGACGGAACCTGGCGCGATCTTCTCGGCGGCAAAGGCGCCGGTCTCGCCGAGATGACCAAGATCGGCCTGCCGGTGCCCGCCGGTTTCACCATCTCCACGGAAGTGTGCGATTACTTTTACAAAAACGGCAGGAAGTATCCTCCG
>DATNLB010000451.1:0-3510 GCA_035603095.1 Candidatus Acidiferrales bacterium | reverse complement strand
CTCGCGAGGCGCCGCGTCCTGCGGAACACCTTTCATGGCCTCAGCTGACAATCGTCATTTCGTGGCCGTAGAGACGCGACCACGCGCTATTGCTGCCAGCCTCCTCCTAGTGCTTGATACAGCTGAACCAGAGCCAACAATTCATTGAGCCGTGCCTGTGCGAGGCCGAGCTCTGCCGAGAAGGCGTTGGTTTCGTTGGTCAAGACTTCCAGATAGCCTGTGACACCACCCGTGTAGCGCATGTGGGAGAGACGTGCCGCGTCCTGGGCGGATCGGAAAAGCAGTTCTTGCTGTGCGCGGAATTCTCGGGTCTTGTGGTATGCCACTAGGGCGTCGGAGACGCTGCGAAAGGCTCCTTGAATCGATTGTTGGTAAAACAGCGCCGCCGTTTGCTGGCGTGCCTCCGCCAGACGCACCTCAGAGCGGAGCCTGCCCCCCGTAAAGATTGGCTGGGTCAGTGAGGCGCCGAAGCTCCAAGCGCCAGCGGGTCCGCTGAACAAGCTGCTCAGCGCAGAACTCTGGAAGCCACCGGCGCCGCTCAGCGAGATCTGAGGAAAATAGGCGGCTCGCGCCACGCCGATCTCCGCGTTTGCCGCAATCAACTGCGCTTCCGCTTGCCGAATTTCGGGGCGGCGCTCCAGCAGAGACGCCGGAAGCCCGGGCGGCACTTCGGGAGGCTGGCGTTGCTCGGTGAGTGTCTGCCCTCGGGGTACGTCACCTGGATTCTGACCAAGCAGAGTGCTGAGAAAGTTTTCCTGCTGCTCTATTTGCTGTTCGAGGGCCGGAATCTCCGCGCTTGCCGTAAATACCAACTGCTCGGCCTGCCGTACGTCAAGCAAAGACGTCGAGCCCCCGTCTGACAGGATTCGGGTCAGCCTCAGCGATTCCTGCCGCGAATTGAGCGTACGTTTTGAAATCTCCAGTTCCAGGTCGACCGCCCGCAACTGAAAGTATGCGCTGGCGACATTGGCCACGAGCGTCGAAACAACTTCCCGCCGGGCCCATTCGCTCGCAAGGAGATTCGCTCTTCCGGCTTCGGTTGCGCGGCGATACTTTCCCCAAAAATCAAGTTCCCAAGCGGCGGAAAGGTTCACCTGTCCGGTGCTCGTTTCGAAGGCCGGCAGGAACTTCGATTGGGCCTGGCGGACGTCGGCGATTCCTCCTCCGGCACCCAAGGCGGGAAACTGGTCGGCGCGGATGATCCCGAGTTGCGCTTGGGCTTCGAGCATGCGGGATGCAGCGATGCGCAAATCATAATTTTGCGTAAGCGCCGTGCGGATCAGCATGCGCAACTGCTCGTCCTGGAAGATGTCCAACCACTTTTGGTCTCCAAGCGAGGCGAGCTGCGTTTGTGCGGCTTCGTCGGAGATCATTCCCCGATACGAACCCGGCACCGCGACGGTAGGCCGCCGGTAATTCGGACCCAAGGTGCAGCCGGAGGTCAGAAGAGTGGCGCTCAACAAGAAAATACAAAGCTTCATTCTAGTCAGCCTCGGCGGGTGCGCCTTCGGTAGCAGCGAGCAGCTGGCGTTGCCTGCCTGCACCGGACCACTTCTCGACCAGATAAAACATGGCGGGAATGAAGAAAATACCGATGAGGCTCGCAGCCAGCATGCCTCCGATGACGGCTGTGCCCATGATCTGACGGGCCACGGCTCCGGCGCCGGAAGCAGTCCACAGCGGGACAGCGCCAAGAATGAATGCGAATGAAGTCATCAAGATCGGACGAAGCCGCAGGCGCGCACCCTCGAGCGCCGCCTCCGCCAGGGGCTTGCCCTGTTCGTATTGCTCCTTCGCAAACTCCACGATCAGGATCGCGTTCTTGGCCGCCAAGCCAATCAACATCACCAGGCCGATTTGCGAGTACACGTCGCTTTCGATCTGCACCATATAGCTCGGTAGAAAGGCGGCGAGAATCGTCCGGCGCAACCACAAAACGAAAAACGCTCCAAAAATTGCAACCGGAGTGCTGAGAAGCACGCTGAAGGGTAGGGACCAACTTTCATACAATCCGGCGAGAATCAGGAAAACGAACAGAAGAGAGAACCCGAAAATGGCCGCCGCCGGAACACCTTCCCGCGCTTTCTTTTCCTGAAAGGACATCCCGAGGTAGTCAAACCCCATCTGACGCGGCATCGTTTTCCGGAAAACGTCTTCGAGAGCGGTCATCGCCTGGTCTGCGCTGTAGCCGGGAGCGGCGGCGCCATTAATTTGTGCGGCGCGATACTCGTTGAATCGCATCGTAAATTCAGGGCCATCGCGAGGTTCAAAGCGAGTGATAGAAGCGAGGGGCACCATTCCGCCTTTGTCATTTCGCACGTAAAACTGGCCGACATTTTCTGGCCGGGTCCGATAGTCGCCTTCGGCCTCGACGTAGACCTGCCATTGGCGTCCAAACCGATTGAAGTAGTTGATGAATAGCCCGCCCATGAACGTCTGGAGCGTTTGGTACACGTCCTTAACGGCTACGCCTTGCTTGATGACTTTTTCGCGGTCCACATTGGCATACAGCTGGGGCACGCTGGCGAGAGATGTCGTGCTCAGACCGGCAATTTCCGGGCGTTTGCGCGCTTCCGTAAGAAAGGTATCGAGATTCGAGGAAAGAAACTTGAGATCCATACCGGCGCGATCTTCCAGAACGAAAGTAAATCCGCCGGAGGTCCCAACTCCAGGAATGGCAGGAGGAGAGAAGGAAAAGGCCACTCCTTCCGGGAGCGACGACAGCACCCCGTTGATGCGCTGCTTGATGGCCTGAAGTTGCTCGGAGCGTGATTTGCGCTCGTCCCACGGCTTCAACGTCACGAAGAAGAAAGCGTTGTAACTGGTGCGCACGAAGCTAAGCAGGCTGAATCCGATGATGCTGGTCGTGTGCTCAATGCCTGGCGTCTTGCCCAGCGCGCTTTCGATTTTCGCCGCCACTTCGTCCGTGCGCTCAAGAGAAGCCGCGATGGGAAGCTGTAGGTTGACATACAAATAGCCCTGGTCTTCGTCGGGGAGAAAACTTGCGGGCACTTTGTTCCCAAACCAACCGGCCCCAACCGCGAAAGTTGCCAGCAAGATCACCGCGATTACGCCTTTGCGGATGAGAAAGCCGCATAGCTGGACGTACCACTCGGTCGCGTTTGCGAAAACCCGATTGAACCAGGCGAAAAACACTCTCAGCGGCCCACCGGTTGAGGTCTTCGGACGCAGCAACAGTGCGGCAAGTGCCGGGCTCAGCGTCAACGCGTTGAACGCGGAAAGGATTACGGAAAATGCGATGGTCACGGCAAATTGCTGGTAAAGGCGTCCCGTAATTCCCGGTATGAAAGCAGTAGGAACAAACACGGCAGAGAGGACCAGAGCGATGCCAATCACCGGACCGGAGATCTCTTGCATCGCTTTGAGAGCTGCCGCTTTCGGTGCGAGACCGTCCTCGATGTGGCGCTCCACTGCTTCGACGACGACGATGGCGTCGTCCACTACAAGACCGATCGCGAGCACCAGTCCGAACAGCGAAAGCGTATTGAT
>DATNLB010000178.1:0-2387 GCA_035603095.1 Candidatus Acidiferrales bacterium | reverse complement strand
TCCTCGGGATTCCAGATGCACTCGAGGTCTTTGGTGAGCTGAGTGGGAAGCTGGACGACGCATACAACAATAAGGACGCCGAAGCAGTAGGCGCCCTGTTCACGGAGGACGCGGTTTTGGTGACACCGGACGGGAAGGTCTTTGGTCGGCAGGCGATCGAGAAATGGTATGCAGACACGTTCCAGCGCTCGCCTATTACGGACTTTCTCAGCCGCCGCGATCGCCTTCAACTGAATGCAATCGACAACGCTGTTTGGTCGGTCGGAGATTGGTGGGGAACTCTTCAAAGTCAGACTGGTCCCGTATTTGCATGGGGCTACTGGTCAACAATTTATGTTCGTGAGGGTGACGCTTGGAAGATGTCAGACGCAAAGTTATTTGCGAATCGGTCAGCGCTATTTGCGAATGACGCAGAATCCGCTATGATTGCATGTAGTCTGCTGTAGGATCGACGGGGCTGCACCCCAGGACAACTGCGTATTGCAACTCCGATGGCCGCTTCGCTCAAATTGCTTCCTGGCAGTACTGTTCGATGGCGTGGCCGACGCTACTTGATTGTCGATTACGAGAGCTTAGACGCAATCATTGCGCGACAGCCGGGCAAGCGCAGACTAGAACGTATCCCGGTCAACGAAGCAGCACCGGATCATGCGTCCCATATCGTTTCCGCCTGGACACCGGACCTTGCGTCGGTACCGGAGGAGGCTTGGCAAAAAGCGGTAAAGAGATTCAAGATTCTAAAGCCGCTCCTCAACATGGGCAACTCGGAGCGGACGTTCGCTCATATCAAGAAGGCCGCTCGTGCTTTGGGTAAGCATCCCGCTACAGTCTATCGATGGATAGAAAACTACGGACGCTCAGAACGTCTCTCCGTGTTCTTACGCAAAGAGCGCTCGGATCGAGGTGCAAGACGACTTTCCAACAAAGTCGAGAAGATCATCGATGCCGCCATCAAGAAGATCTATCTGACAGCGGAAAGGCCGGATGTAGCAGCGGTCGTCGAAGAAGTAAATCTGCAGTGCTTCAACAGCAAGATTAAAGGAAAGCCCGCTCCAAACACTATTCGGGCTAGAGTTTCAGTTCTTTCGGACCGTCTTAAGCTGGAAAAACGCGAGGGCAGGAAACGAGCGGCGGAAAAATACGAACCCCTCAAAGGACACTTCCCCGGCGCTGACTGTCCGCTAGCCGTCGCCCAGATCGACCATACGCCCATGGACGTCATCGTGGTCGATGAAGAGCACCGCCAGCCGATCCAGCGGCCATCTTTGACCGTCGTCATCGACGTGTACAGTCGCATGGTGCTCGGGTTCGCCATCTATCTCGAAAAGCCCAGCGCCTTCACAGCCGGGTTAGCGATTGCACATGCCGTTTTACCGAAAGAGCATTGGCTCGCCGACGTGGGAGTGCAGGCTGAGTGGCCTTGCTGGGGGAAGATGCGCACAATCCATTGCGACAACGCCAAGGAGTTTCGAGGCACAGTGATCGGCCGGGCTTGCCAGGATCACGATATCGCCATCGATCACCGCCCGCCGCGAGAACCGCGCTATGGCGGTCATATCGAACGCGGGTTCGGGACCTGGTTAACCCGGGCTCGTCGGCTCAAAGGTACAACATTTTCCAATGTCGAACAGAAGGGCGATTACGATTCGGAAGGCCGTGCCATCATGACCCGCGCAGAACTGGAAAAATGGTTCACGATCTACGTCGCCAAGGTCTACGCCAATACGTTTCATAAAGGCATCAAAACAACGCCGTTGGCCAAGTACAAGGAAGGGATACTTGGAACCGATAATCGTCCCGGCATCGGCCTGCCGGATCGCGTTGCCGAACCGACAGCCTTCATGCTCGACTTCATGCCATTCGAAGAGCGCACCATTCAGGAGTACGGCGTTGTGATCGACCACATTTTCTTCTGGGACGATGCACTGAGGCCTTGGATTCACGCGCGCGATCCAGCAGACTCCAAGCACCCTCGCAAGTTCACATTTCGGGTCATCCCCCGCGACATGCGTGAAATCTACTTCCGGGATCCCGCCAACAACACCTACATTGCGATCCCTTACCGCGACCGCACACGGCCGCCCGTGAGCCGCTGGGAGATTCAGGCCGCCGAGAAGCGGCTGCGCGAGGCAGGCTATGCCCGAGTCGATGAGGTCCTGATCTTCCAGGCCGTCGAGGAAATGCGCAGCTTGGAACAGGAATCCGAACACAAAACCAAGAAAGCGCGGCGCGCACGGGAATTGCGCCACAGGCCGCCCCGCCAACCCTCCGCTACTCCAGTGAAACCCGGCCCCACGCAACCCGCCTCCAGTGCCGTTACGATTCCTGGAACCGACCGGTATGCGGACAGAGTCGAAGCTTTTGAGGGTATCGTGGAACCCGAATGA
>DATNLB010000314.1:0-2967 GCA_035603095.1 Candidatus Acidiferrales bacterium | reverse complement strand
AATACGCCCCTATAATACGGAATAATATGCTGTATTACGCTGCATTGCAAGGATCGACTGCCGCAGCTTGCCGCAGCTTTAGGTTTTAACGGCTGCGGGTTTTGCCTTTTCTCCTGCCCTCTCGCCGCCAATTTGGAAAACGACCTTTGGCGCTAACTGGCGTTGCCCTGATTTTGAGACTGTGTCTGAGTCTCCTCAAGACGTTTAAGCCGTTCTTCGAGGATTTTCACGCAGTTGGCAACTGCATTGAACGCAAATACCAGCAAAAAGAACAAGCCGCCCAGACTTAAATAAGTTCTGCTCACGGCCATATTGACGGAACCGCGGGTGGGATCAGCGTACAGAACATAAAGCAGCCATATAGGTACGAAGGTAAAACCGATTACTCGAATAATTCGAGAAGCGACAAACGGGGAGGGGCGTTTTTGCTGTTCGTCGGCCATGCGCCGAATGATAATCGAAAGCCGGTGCACAGAGAAGTGCGAAGCGCAATCAAGCAACGTCCCACGGGTGCCGCAGCTTCGGTTTAAAGCGCGCTTTTTGCGCTCCGGATGATTTTCGGGAAGTTTCGGGTTTTGACTCACGCCCTTCCCGCAATGATTTCTCTTGTCTTACTGAAAACTGTCAACTGCCTCTACGTCGCCGCCGCCCCGCCTTCGTCCCTTTCCTCCCAATTTCGAATTTCTATTTTCGATTTCCAATTCTTCGACCCCTGCTGTCCAAAGCCTCCTTCTCACCCGCTCTCCTTGACCGTTTCCCCTCGCAGGTGTAGAGTCCGCTTACTAGGTCCCAACCCAGCACTTCCCGATCGAAGGAGGAATGTATGTCTTTCCGCAGAGCCCTTTGGGCCTTGGCTGTCGTGGTGTGTCTCGCAGCTCCCGTCGCCGTGCAGGCTCAGGGGGATTATCTCGACGTCTACACCGTCAAAGTGAAGCCGGAAAAAGTCGCCGACTTCCAAGCACTCACCAAGAAGTGGGCTGAGGCCAATCGTCGCTACGATGGCGATCGTTGGCTCGCTCTCGAGACTGTCTATGGCGAGGGCAATGTCTACGTATTCACCAGCACTCGCAAGGACTACGCCGATGTCGGTTCAACCGAAGCCGCCGCCATGCTTGCCGCCAACAAAGCCTTCGGCAAGGAAGCCGCTCAGAAAATGGGGCAGGACTTCAATAGCTGCCTGGTATGGTCGCGCAGTGAACTCCGCCGCCGCCGCTGGGACCTCAGCCGCAAACCTCCTACCGACCCCGATGCCTACGCCAAGTTCATTGGCGAATCGCGGCTTTTGCGCACCACCGCCGTGCACATACGTTCGGGACACGTTCCGGACTTTGAGGCTCTTCTGAAAGACATGAAGGAAGCCGGCGAAAAGAATCCGAACGCCCCACCGGTGTTCGTTTCCCAAGTCGTCGAAGGCAGCAAGGGCGCTACCTTCTACATCTCCACGATGCGCTCTTCCTTCGGCGGCTTCGACCACAACCCCACCACTCGTGAACTCCTAGGCGAGGAAGGCTTCAAGAAATTCCAGCAAATCAGTGCTGACACCGTCGAGACAGCTGAATCCACTCTCTATCGCTTCGCGCCGGATATCAGCAATCCTCCCGACGAAGTCGCAAAAGTCGCCGCCGACTTCTGGCGCCCCAAACCCATGATGGCTGCTGCCACGACCAAACCCAAAGCCGCCACCATGGAACCCATGGCGGCGAAGGAACCCACAAAGAAGCAATAGACGTTAGAAGCACAGTCCAACGGAAACATCGATCGGCGACCCGCCCGCACGCTTGCAACCCTACCGGCCAAGCGTGCGGGGCAGCGCCGCCGCGTCCCTGAATTAGAACCTGTAGCCGGTTGCGATCGAAATCACCGGATAGTATTTAAACGGCGACAGGGTATTGTTGAGTTTAGTCTGCTCCGCCTGAACGCTGCTCTGCACATTCGGGTCGGTGGCCGCATTCACGCAAGAACCCCCGCCGGGCTGGCACGCCGAACCAGCCAGCGCCAGCGTTGCGCGCGGTGAGCCTTGGAAAACCACTCCCGCTTCGATCTTGAAACTGAAATGTTTGTGACGCGGAACGAGATTCCCCCACCCGAAGAGAACCATGGGCGCCGCCTTGGTGAAAGCCAGGTTTCCCTTTCCGGTGACCGGGTTCGTGGTATCGCTCTGATAGGTCGTGCCGCCCAACGTAAACGTCTGGCCTCCCGGCACATTCGCGTTCGCCGTCGCGCCATTCCCGTTGTAGACCAGCGCGCCAGGACTCAGATGGAATCCTCCGCCAAACGGAAACCAATCAAGCAGTACGCTGCCGGAGCGGAGTTTCAAGTTGCCATTGTAGGTAATTCCGTCCTTACCGAATCCGCGGCCGTAGCTGAAGTCATTGAAGCCGCCGCGAATGTTGACTTTCCGGGCCACGGAAACGCCAACTTCCGCCCCGGCGCCCAGCGAGGACATCCCTACGGACACGCCGACTTTGCCAGCCTCTCGATCGGAACTCGCCTTCGCGGATTTGATCGAATCCGCCGTGCTTTTCGCCGGCATTGCCGATCCATCCAGAGATCCATTCATCGCCACGCTAGAGGTCGCGCCCTGTGGGCTGGACTGGGCCGAGCAATTCGCAGGACAGAGATTTGCCATTCCGAGAACAATCGTTAATGCCGCTACCGATGATCCGACTCTGACTCGCACGGGTATTCTCCTTTGGAAATTTGTTCCAGCGTTTTGACGCTGGGAAACTCCATTCTTACTGCAAGAATCGAGGGCACCTTATGGCGACGGAACGAGCGAACACACCCGCAGCAATCGCGCCATCTGGCGCCTCCGCACTTCTTTTTTTAAAGACAGTCCCATCCCGGGCGAAGAGACGGACAGGATGGGTTAGACCTTTGCAGGATGGAGCTTGCGAGGACCGTCCTCAATAGTACGACCGTACTAATGACACCAATTCGTAAATACGCGCGGCAGATTCATCCCCG
>DATNLB010000221.1:0-7673 GCA_035603095.1 Candidatus Acidiferrales bacterium | reverse complement strand
GGCTCTATGGCGAATCTCCGTCGACGCGGCAGCTCACTTTTTCCCGGCCTTCTCTTGCTCTTCGTTGGAATGCTGCTGCTGCTTCACAACTACCGGGGTCTCGGCATCGTCAATGTGCTCGGGCACTGGTGGCCGCTCATTCTGATTTTTTGGGGCGGGATCAAACTCTATGAGCGCATGGCTGCCAGCCGCTCTGGCGATCCCGGCGCTGCGGCAATCACCGGAGGCGAAGTTTTTCTTGTTCTGGGACTTCTCAGTCTTCTTGGAATCGTGGTTGCCGTCGACTACGGCAGGGAAAATATCCCCGGTCACTTTAGGGAGTGGGGAAACAGTTTTGACTTCGACCTGGAAGTTGCGCCCAAGTCCGTTCCCGCGGATGCCCGCATCACGGTACGCAACGGCCGCGGCAACATTAGCGTGCGTCCTTCGGACGACGCCCAAATTCGCGTCTCGGGCAAGAAGAAGGCCAATGCCTGGAACGAGAACGATGCCCAGCAAGTTGCCGAACGCGTAGGCGTCGAAGTCGTGCAGAATGGCGACGGCTACGAAGTACATCCAACTGGGGTAAGCAAGGGCGAATCGCGCATCAGCCTGGATCTTGACGTGGCGATACCGAAGAAGGCCTCCTTGACGATCCGGAACGAGAAAGGCGACATTACCGTCGCCGACATGGCGAAGCCTGTAAACGTGACGAACGGCGTTGGCGACATCGAGATTCGCGGCACGGCGGGCGACGTCAGTATCGATACCCGGAAGAGCGACATCAAAGTTTCCGACACGAAGGGCAACATCAAGATTTCCGGCCACGGCGGGGAAATAAATGTATCGGGCGCCACGGGCGGGCTTACGATCGACGGCGAATTTTACGGTTCCATCCGGGTAGACAAGGTTGCCAAGGGCGTGCGCTTCATTTCACAGCGCACCGATCTGACACTCTCGCAACTCGCGGGCCATATGGAGGCCGGCCCAGGCAACCTCGAAATCTTTGACGCTCCCGGGAACCTCAGCGTGCGCTCGCAGGACGACATCACGCTGGAGAACGCCGGCGGCAAGGTCAAAGTGGATAATCGCAGAGGGAATGTTGAAGTTCGCTTCTCGGCTCCACCAAAAGACGACATCGAAATCAACAATTCTTCCGCGGGAATTACGCTGAGCCTGCCGGAGTCCTCCAGCTTTGAGATTCTCGCCGATTGCCATTCGGGAGATATCGACAGCGAGTTTCAGGCGGATTCGCTGAAGCTGACTCCGGGTACGGGATCGAAGGATGCGCACCTGGAAGGAAAGTACGGCAGCGGGCGCGGACCGAAAATTATTTTGAAGACGAGCTATGGCTCGATTTCGCTGCGCAGGACGAGTTCCGATATTCCCGCACCACCGAAACCGCCGCGGGTAAAGCCGCCTCCGCCTCCAGACAAGTCGGAAGTAAACTGAGCGCGATGGCGGCGGAGAAGTTAGGCCGCTCGCGCTCGACGCGCCGCTCGCTCCGAACGCATCAATTCACGGTGAACCCGAGCGCGGTTGCTTGATTGCCGAGTGTCTGCCATTCGGTGGTAGGCGCCGTTGTCGAACCGGTGCTCAGGATTCCGCCACCTAGATTTGCGAGGCATGGCGCGGCGATGAGAGGTGCTTGAGGCTCCGGCAGGCTCGGAACACTTGGGTCGGGCTCGCTGAAATTCAGAGCGTACGCGAGGTTATTCACGTCATTGCTCGCGTCGCGTGGAGTCAAGGGCGCAAGGCCCCAGCGCCACTCAATCAACTTCAAGACGGAAGTGTGATCGAACACCAGGGCGCTCACTCTTGGACCATCGCCATTTCCCCGGCTGAAGGGCGACGCAACGACTGTAGGGACGCGCAACCCGAGCAGCGCTTTGCCATTCACGAGATCAGTATCTACATTGTTAGCAGCCGTGGCACGCGGCGGCGCGATGTGTTCGAAAAACCCGCCCCATTCGTCAAAATTCACGATGAACACCGTGTTCGCCCACTTCGGCCCTGTGGCCACGGCCTTGAATGTTTCGTAAAGGAAGAGATCCCCTTTACGGATATCAGCGTGAGGATGGTCGTCGTTGCCTGTACCGTCATCCAGGACGGTATATCTGGGGTCAACGAAAGAAACCGCCGGCAGTGTTCCAGTGCTGGCCGCTACGAGAAACTCGTCGTAGAGACGCGAGATGCCGAGATATTTCGCGCCCCATAGGGCAACGAACGGCACGTTGGAGAAGTAATAGCGTGCTGTCACTCCGGCGCTGGCAAGCCGGTCCCAAATTGTAGGCAGTGAACTGAAGTTGGTGCTATTGGTCAGGCGGTCGGTTTGCGCGGCGTGCAGAAACAGCCGGTTCGGAAAGGTCGGCCCAAGAATCGAGGCGAAGTACCGGTCGCACGCGGTGTAGTTCCGGGCCAGCGCCGCGTAAAACGGGATGTCCTGTTCGCCGTAATAGCCGATGGAATAGACGTCGTTGCTACCCGCGCGCAGAAAGCCGTCCATCAATCCATGGTCGTACTCGACGCGACCGCCGCCGTAGGAATGGTCTGGATCCGGGTGCGGGCAGCCGGTGTAGTCGCCCGAGAGCGAATGAGTGGCGTGGCTCACGCCCGCGCTGTCCACATACGACAATCCGGCTTGTTTCCCGTCCGCGTTCGGCAGCCATCCGAGAAAATGGTCGAAACTCCGGTTCTCCATCGTCACCACGACGATGTGTTCGATGCTCGAATTCTCCGGGTTCGGTAGATTAGGCAAATTCGGAAGAACATCTTGCGCGAACAATTTCTTGCCCGACGGCCACGACGCTCCAACCAACGCGGCGCCAGAAACGAATGCGGCGTTCTTCAACAACTCGCGGCGATTTACCTTCATGATGTCACTCCCTGATTTAGATGATTTGCAATTCGGACTCTTCCAGCTACGGCCGGAGTCCGCGAGCAGGCTGGGAATTGCGCGCTCTACGATCGGCCAAGGCTAGCGCCGCGAGTGTGAACAGTAAATAAAAATGCTGAAAAAAAATACCTGAGTTCAGCGTCGGGTCTTTACCCTAGCGCTCTGCCAGGCGGTTCAATTCCTGAAAAAATGTGGGAAAGGAAACGGCGGCGCAATCGGCATCGCGAATCATGGTGTTTCCCTCGGCCGCCAGGCCCGCGACGGCGAACGCCATGGCGATGCGGTGATCCCCGCGCGGCTCGATTTCCGCTCCGCGCAACTTTCCCGCGTGACGCCCTTCCACCTTCAATCCGTCCTGACGCTCCTCCACTGAGGCGCCCATCCGCTGCAAATTCTCCACGAGCGCGGCGATCCGGTCGCTCTCTTTCACTCGCAGTTCCGCGGCGTCGCGAATCTCAATCCCCTCTTCCGTATACGGGCCTACTGCGGCGAGCATCGGCAACTCGTCAATCACCAGCGGAATTTGGTCGCCCGCGATGACTCCACCTTTCAGCGACGCTCCCTTCACTGCCAGGTCTCCGACGACTTCCCCATGCGCGCTCTTGAGCCCAAGGATTTGAATTGCGGCGCCCATCGAAGCAAATAAATCCAGAATGGCGGTCCTCGTAGGATTCAATCCCACATTGTGAATCAGCACGTTCGAATCGGGGAGCAGGGACGCCGCGGCAATAAAAAACACCGCCGAAGACAAATCTCCCGGTACATCGAGCGATTTGGCGAGCAGCTTGCCGCCGCCATTTGCGCCGCGGAGTCCGTGAATTCGAATCGTTCGCCCGTCTTTCTCGATGCTCGCGCCAAATTCTTCGAGGGCCAGCTCGGTGTGATCCCGGGTTCTCGCCGGCTCCGTCACGCTGCTGACGCCGTCGGCAAACAGTCCCGCAAGCAAAACCGCGGATTTTACCTGCGCGCTGGCCATGGGCATTTTGTAATCGATGGCCTTGAGCGGGGCTCCGCGAATTTCCAGCGGGGCAAAATTATCGTCGCGCGCGTGAATGTCCGCGCCCATTTCCCGCAGCGGCCCGATTACCCGCTTCATGGGCCGCTTCTGCAGCGAGCCATCTCCCGTCAGCTTCGACGAAAATTGCTGGCCGGCCAAAATTCCCGCGAGCAGCCGCATGGTCGTTCCGGAGTTCTCCGCATCGAGGGCGCCCCAACTGCTCTTCAAGCCGTGGGGCCCGCGGCCGGTCACTCGAACCGTATCTTTGTCGGTCTTAACTCCGGCGCCCAGCGCGCTCATGCACGCCAATGTGCTGCGGCAATCGGCAGCCGCCGAAAAATGCCGCAGTTCGCTGGTGCCCTCGGCCAGAGCGGCGAGCATCGCGTATCGATGGGAAACAGACTTATCGCCCGGAAGGTCCAGTCCACCGGACAGGTGCTTCGCGGGTTGGATGGTTTCTTTTTTCACGGCGACGATTTTAGCACGCTGCCTACTTTCGTTTTGCGCTCCGCCAATTCACACCAAATCTGAAGCGTTTTTCTTTACCTCCTTTACTTCCTTTACGTCATTTACCTCCCTTGTATCCTGTACTCCTGGCCAGTCTTTCAAGAGGCACGCCCTGTACCACGCACTGAAATGTAGCGGCTTCTCGATGCGTATGATTAGCTGAGGAGAATTGTCATGTCACCGCGCAGCACGTTTGTTCATCTCGCCACCAGAGCCGGCATCTTGTTCGGCGCACTCTTTCTTGTAAGCGTCCTGCTTGCCGCCATTCCCGGCCATCGCGCGCCCGCGGCAGCTATGCAGGACGCCCAAGAGGCGTCCAGCTCGCAGTCGAAGGAATCGCAGCCCATGGACCACAGCAAAATGCCCGGAATGGATATGGACGATGCCAAGGCCAACGAGGCTCACGCCGTTCACGATATGACGCCCGGGCACATGGACGCGCACAATCTCCACATGCACATGACGGCGATGCGCCCGCAAACACCAGAGGACGCCGCGCGAGCCAACGAAATCGTCACACAGCTCCGCTCCGGCATCGAGAAATACAAGGACTACCACGTCGCCTTGAACGACGGTTACAAAATCTTTCTCCCGAATTTGCCGCAGCCCGAATATCACTTCACGAATTACTGGAACGGATTTCTGGAAGCCTTCACTTTCGATCCCGCGCGCCCCACTTCCCTGCTCTACAAGAAAACTTCAGACGGCTACGAGCTCGTTGGCGCCATGTACACCATGCCCAAGCGCGCGACCGAAGAGCAGCTCAACACGCGCGTCCCGGTCAGCATGGCCATGTGGCATCTGCATACCAATCTTTGCATGCCGCAAAAAGGGCAGTTCCGCAACGCCGACTGGAGCAAGTTTGGCCTCAAGGGCGCCATCACCACGCAGCAAGCTTGCGACGCGGCGGGTGGCCGCTTCCAGCCCGTCATCTTCGGCTGGATGGTCCACGTGTACCCATACGAAGACTCGCTGGACAAAGTTTTCGCTATGCACCATCGCGAGTAAGAAGACCGCAGTCTTGTCGGTGATAGTCGAGGTGTTGGAATCTCTTGCCCAGCTCAGTCAAAATGCGGCGCGTTTCAGGACGTCCAGCTAGTGCTTTCTACTAGACATGCGCGTTGGGTTTGATTGCTTCTCGATAACCCACCGCGTATCATTGGTGGTTCATGGTCATGAATCAGTGTCAGTTGTTAAACTATCGTCGCTTTCTCCTCGGCGCCCTCCTCGCCCTCACGGCTGCGGTCTGCCTGCCGGCCCGTCTCGCGGCCGCTCCGCAGTCCAATGAACTCCTTCCCCTGAGCCAGGTACGTCCCGGCATGCAGGGCTACGCCTACACCATCTTCGAAGGCGATCAAATCGAAAAATTTGACCTTGAAGTCATCGGCGTGCTGGAGAATTTCCTCGGTCCTAAGCAAGCCATCATCCTTGTCCAGCTCAAAGGTCCCAAAGTGGAACACACCGGCGTGGTGGCAGGTATGAGCGGCAGCCCCGTCTATCTCGATGGCAAACTGGCGGGCGCGCTCTCCTTGAAACTCGGAATTTTCACCAAGGAGGCCATCGCCGGCGTCACACCCATTGCCGATATGCTGAATCCTCCTTTGCAGAGCTCTTCGGCACAAGCTGATGTCCAACAATTTTCTTTGCCCGCCGAATCCAATTCGCGCACCGGCCTCCCGTTCGGCTCCTCGCTTGAGCGCATCGAGACTCCGTTGGTTTTCTCTGGTTTTCAGCCCGCCGCCATTCAGCAATTCTCGAATCAGCTTCAGGCCTATGGCTTCGTCGCGACGCAAGGTGGCACGGCGCCAGCGCGTCCGGACGATGCGCACCTTGTTCCGGGTGCCATGGCTGGCATGGTTCTGGTTCAGGGCGACGCCTCCATCAATTCGGCGTGTACCGTCACGGCAGTGCAAGCCGACCGGGTCTATCTCTGTGGCCACCCTCTCATGAACCTCGGCAACGTCTCGATTCCCATGGCCCGCAGCCGCGTCGTCACTACGCTTTCCTCCAATCTTGCTTCGACGAAGATCGTCAATGTCGGCGGCGCCATCGGCACGATCACCGGCGATCATCTCACTGCTGTCACCGGCAAACTCGGCGCTCCTCCCGCCATGATCCCTCTCGACCTCACGCTGCTCGTCCCCGGCGACGATTCTTCCCAGGGCGCTGTCAGGGAAAAGAAACTCCACTTCGAACTCATCAATCATCCGAAGTTCACTCCGCTTCTCGTCGCTATTACTACCTTTAATGGCCTTACCCAAAATTCGCTCTACGGCGAGGGCACCACGTTGCATCTTTCCGGCGAGATTCGCCTGCAAGGTCATGCGCCGGTTCAAATCGAAAACACTTTCGCTCCGGGCGATACTCTTTCTCCCGATGGCCTCCCCATCGCCGCCACGATGCAAAATGTTTTTACGCGCCTTTTCGTCAATACTTTCGAACCCGCCAAGGTAGACCGCATCGCCCTCCGGGTCGAAAGCGTTCCGGGCCGGAAATCATTCATCATTGAGAGCGCTTGGCTCGAAAAAGGCGAAGCCGCGCCCGGCGAGACTCTTCGCGTCCGCGTGTTGCTGCGGCCGTACCGCGGCGCTGCCCGCGTGGAAGAAACCACCGTTCGCGTCCCGGAACAGGTGGCGCGCGGCACTATGCTCCGCATCCTTATCAGCGACGCCGATCTGCTGAATCGCGCTTCCCGTGGCTTCGCATTTGCCGGTGTCGGCAGCGGGCCGACCGGCCTGGATCAACTCATCGCGCTCTTGAATCGCGAGCGTAGGAACGACCGTCTTTACGTTGGGCTCTTTGTTCCGGCCCCAACGCTGCTCTGGGAAGACAAGGAACTGCCGAACATCCCGTTCTCGCAAATCAACGTTGTCGACGGACGCCCCACTCCGGGCAGCGTCCAGGTGCTCCGCGAATCGTTGGCCAGTGAGGCTTCCATCCCGCTCGGAGGCCCCGTTTCCGGCGTCATTTCTTTAAATCTCCAAATCCGGTGAAAACCACAATGCCCATGTTGCTACGTCGAGCAGGCTTGTTGCGCATCCTTTGCTCCGTTAGTATCTTCTACTTCCTTTCCGTCCTCGGCCTCCCGGCCTCCTTCGCCGAGCACACCCGCCGCTGGCGCCAGTCCACCTACGAAGATTTCCTCAAAGGCACCGCCCATGGCGTGGCGGTGCGCAGCGACGGCCGCCTCGAACTCGCGCCGAAAGTCACCTTGCTTGCCGACGCGGATGCTTCCTATCTTTGGTCCGTCCGCCTTGATCCCAAGGGCACGCTCTACGCTGCCGGAGGGTCGCC
>DATNLB010000253.1:0-2668 GCA_035603095.1 Candidatus Acidiferrales bacterium | reverse complement strand
TCATTCTTGTCGTTCGTCCAGGCGCTCGCCCCCAATCCAAACCGGCTGTCGTTCGCGATTCGAATCGCGTCATCCAGGTCTGCAGCCCGGAACACGCTCGCGACCGGCCCGAACAGTTCTTCCTGGTGTGCCGGTGAGCCCTTCGGAATATTTGTCAGCACCGTGGGAGCATAAAAGTTTCCTGGACGATCCAGCGGTTTGCCCCCAGTCAAGACCTTGGCCCCGGCCTCGACCGTCTTCTTCACGTCGCGGTCCAGATCGGCCAGGCCATCCGCCGTGGACAGTGGCCCCAGTTCCGTCCTTTCGTCGAAAGGATCCCCTACTTTCAAGGCGGCCATTTTCTCTGCGAATACCCGTTCGAAGCGGTCCGCGATGGATTCCGCCACAATGAAGCGCTTGGCCGCGATACACGATTGTCCGTTGTTGAAGATCCGCGCCTTCACCGCCGTGGCCGCCGCCACCTCCAGATTCGCGCTCGGCATTACGATGAAGGGATCGCTGCCTCCGAGCTCCAGCACTACTTTCTTGATTCTTTTTGCGGCGCCGATTCCTACTTCAATTCCCGCTCCTTCGCTCCCTGTCAATGTGGCCGCCATGACTCGCGGATCTCCCAGGATTTTGTCCACTTTTTGCGAGCCCACCAAAAGTGTTTGGAAAGCTCCGTCGGGAAACCCGGCTCTCCGGAAGACGTCCTCAATCGCTAACGCGCATTGCGGAACGATCGACGCGTGCTTCAGAAGTCCGACGTTCCCGGCCATCAACGCCGGCGCAGCGAATCGTAGCACTTGCCAAAACGGAAAATTCCACGGCATCACCGCCAGAACCGCCCCGAGTGGCTGGTAACGGATGTAACTCCGGCTTGCGGTCGTCTCCACTACTTCGTCGGCCAGAAAACGCTCTGCGTTTTCCGCATAGTAGCGGCAGACCCACGCGCATTTCGCGGCTTCGTCGACCGCGGACCGGAATGTCTTGCCCATTTCGGTCGTCATCATTTTGGCAAAAGTCTCTTTTTCGCCGTCCAGGATCGCTGCCGCCTTCAACATCTTCTGCGCGCGTTCAGCGAATGGCACTTTTCGGTAGCTCAGAAACGTATCCGCTGCCTTCTGAAGTTTTACTTCAATCTGTGCATCCGATAGCGGTTCGAATGTCCTGACCACTTGACCGGTCGTGGGATTGATGGTTGCAATTGCCATTTCTGTTCTCCCTCTGAAATCCTTCTCAGTCCTTCTGCCAAACAGATTTCTGCCGCTGCGCGGCTCTGCTGCCTGTCGTTCGAACGAGTGCGAAGCGACGAGCTGTCGTGGCCGACACTTTCTCGTTTTGGTCCAACCACTATACCCGAATACTTTTTCGCGAGTCATAGTAACTGCAACGACTTCTAATCCATAGAAGAATATTCTTGACAGCTTTTCCTTTCGAATGGTACAGCGGTCCTACCTTTTGATATGAACCGCAACGGACACGGGCCCTACGCGTGGAGCTGCCCGAATCTCGGAAAGCTTGTCCTTGATCCGATGCCGGTCACGGAATGGTCGCTCGAAAAATTGAGCGAAGGCGCACCGTAGGTTCATTTCTCTGGATCACACAAGGAGCGAATCTCGATGAACGCTAGAAGATGGGTTTGCCTGTCGATTCTCGCTGCCGGATTGTTGTGCAGCAGCAGTGCGCGTGCGCAGGAACCGAGCCCGCAAAAAATACGATTGACCAGCCTGCCGGGCCGTCCGCTGCCCGTAGTTGCGGCGGAAATGAACGGCACGTTCGCGAAGTTTGGAATTGAAGTGGAGGTTAGCCCAGCGCCCAATTCGGATGCGATGCGGGCAGCCTTGGCGGAGGGAAAGGCGGACATCGCCCACGCGGCTGTGGACAACTCTGTCGCCATGGTGGAACTGACGGGCGCTGACGTGGTCATTGTCATGGGAGGGGAAGGCTCGCTGAACGAACTTTTCGTCCAGCCGGACATTCATTCGGCCGCGGAATTGCGCGGGAAAACTCTGATCGTCGATGCGGTGAACACGGCGTACGCCCTTCAGATGAAAAAGATTTTGCTTCTGAATGGACTGCAAGCCGGGCGCGACTACGAGATGAAGCCTTACGGCGCCACACCGCAGCGATTGGTGGCCATGCGCGAACACAAGGAATTTGCCGGTTCGATGCTTGGTCCGCCGGCATCGATTGTTGCCAAGCGCGAAGGCTTCGTGAGCCTCGGCTCGACGCAGAAGCTCATCGGGCCGTATCAAAGTTATGGGGCTTTCGTGCAGCGTAAATGGGCGAGCGAACACAAGGATACGCTGGTGCGATATCTTGCCGCGTACATCGAGGCGCAACGCTGGCTGATGGCCCCGGCCAACAAAGAGAAGGTAATTGAGTTGATGACGAAGGAATCGAAAATTCCCGCGGACGTTGCGGGGGAGACGTACGCGGTCTTGATTGAGGGCCACGGCGGGTATGCGGCGGACGCGCGCTTCGATCTCGATGGTTTCAAAAACGTGTTGAAACTGCGAGCGGAAGTGGAAGGCCAGTGGGGCGGGTATCCGCCTGCTCCGGAGAAATACTACGATTCCTCGTATTACTTCGGGGCTCTTGCAAAACTGAAAGGGGCGAAGTGAATGGATTTCATGGAGAAGCAAGGCCGAGTGAGAGCTCTGCGGATTGCAGGGATGATTCTCAG
>DATNLB010000481.1:0-2747 GCA_035603095.1 Candidatus Acidiferrales bacterium | reverse complement strand
TTTTGACACTTTAGACAGGCAGCGAGCGTCGGCTAATCCGCAATCTTGCCCGTGGAAAGCTCGACGACCGAGCCGGACGTTCCTAACGCTGCGATACATCCCGGCTTGCCATCGTTCGCAGTACTTGGCAGACTTTCCGCGTGCTTATTGGACTCTTTCCCGAACTGGACGCGCCCGGCGGGGTACAGCGGGCGGGCCGTCACCTGGCGGCGGTGCTCGCGGAATTCGCCGCCAACCGCGGCATGGAATACCGCCTGCTCAGTTTGAATGATTCGCCCGAGCTGCAGCGGATGACTCTGGGAGGGCGGGAATTTGTTTTTACGGGGTACGACCGCGCCAAAGGGCGATTCACGGTGACGGCGCTGCGTGCGGCGCGGCGCAAAGCAAAACTGGTTCTGGCCGCGCACCCGAATTTAGGACCGGTGGTACAGGCGATGCGGTTTGTGGCGCCACGGATGAAGAGTATTATCTGCACGCATGGGATGGACGTCTGGGAGCCGCTGGGCGGATTGCGCCGGCGTGCGCTGCTTCACGCAAACCTGGTCCTGGCACCGAGCCGGGATACAGCCGATCACCTTGCGGCAGAACAAAGCGTCGCGCGCGAACGGATTCGCGTTCTGCCTTGGGCCCTTGATCCGCAGTTCGAAGCGCTGATCAGCCCCGGCTCGCATCCTGCGCTGCCAGCGGATTTTCCTTCGGGACGCGTGATCCTGGCAGTGGGACGCTGGCTGGCGACGGAGCGATACAAAGGCATGGACACCTTGATAACGGCGCTGCCGAGGCTGATGACGCGCTGGCCGGAGTTGCAGCTCGTCCTGGCGGGAACAGGCGATGACCGCAGCTGGCTTGAGGATCTGATGGAAAAAAACGGCGTGCACCGCCACGTGCATTTTTTGACCGGAATGAGCTATTCGGAACTTGCCGCGTGCTACTCCGCGTGCGAAATTTTCGCTCTGCCCAGCCAGGGCGAAGGATTCGGCCTGGTGTATTTGGAAGCGATGGCGTGCGGCAAACCAGTCATCGGAGGCACCCATGGCGGCGCACCGGAAATCATCGAGGACGGCGTTACAGGTTACCTGGTGCCGCATGGGGATACCATCCAACTTGCTACATCCATTGAAGCGCTGCTGGCAGACCCCGCGCATGCGAAGGAGATGGGCGCGCGCGGGCGCCAGCGCGCCGAGCACGAGTTTCGCTTCAATGCCTTCGCCAAATCCTTGAAAAAAATCCTGCGCGAACAATGCGAATCCTGAACGTCACGGAAACGTACGCTCCTTTTCTCGAATTCGGCGGCCCACCGGTGAAGGTGCGCGCGCTTTCCGAAGGCCTGGCGCGGCGCGGCCACCAGGTAACGGTTCTCACCGCCGACTGGGGCCTGGAAAAGCGCCTGCAAACGCTGGAAGAGAAAATCACGGCAGAGCGATCACCCTTCGGCTGGCGCCGCGAAGAAAATGGCGTACAGGCCATTTATATACCTACATGGTTAACATACCGTAGAGTTAGCTGGAATCCGGCGGTCAAGCGCTACTGCCGCGCGCGGCTGCAGAATTTCGATATCGTGCACATTTTCGGGCTTTACGACCTACTGGGTCCGGCGGTGGCTGCCGCCAGCCGCAAGCGCGGTCTGCCGTACGTGCTCGAGCCCATCGGTATGTTTGTGCCGATTGTGCAAAATCTTTGGCTGAAACGGATGTATCATGCAATTTGGGGAAGGCAACTACTCGAGGAGGCAAGCGCGGTCATCGCCACTTCCGAGCAGGAAGCCGAGGAATTGGTCGCCGGTAGTCTTCCTCGCACGCGGGTGGTGGTGCGGCGGAACGGTGTGGAAGCGCCTGCATCGTGGCCCGCACCGGGGACGTTTCGAAGGGCGCAGGGTATTTCAGACGATGTGAAACTTGTCCTCTTCCTGGGACGTCTATCGGTGAAGAAGAGTCCAGAGCTGCTACTGCAGGCATTCGGGGAACTTTTTAAACGCTCGGCGGGAATACCGTTACTACTCGTTTTTGCGGGGCCAGACGAAGACGGAGTACAGGCACGACTGGACCAAATGGCAACGCAACTGGGCGTTCGAACGAAGGTCCAATTCGCCGGTCCGGTTTTTGGCGAGGCCAAATGGGCGGCCTACAGAGATGCGGATGTTTTCGTGCTTCCATCGCAGAATGAAAACTTCGGGAATACGGCGGCGGAAGCGGTGGCTGCGGGGACTCCGGTCATCGTGACGGAACAGTGCGGGATTGCACCACGGATTGCGGATGAGGCCGGCTTGGTGGTGCGCCACGACAAGGCGGCACTATCGGGAGCGCTCGAGCGGATCCTGAGCGAAGCGGAACTACGGGCGCGGCTCGCGGCCGGATGCGCCGTGGTCACGTCACGTCTGGGGTGGGAGGAACCCGTTCGCGACATGGAAGCGTTATACGCTACGCTTGCCTCACAGCAAGCGCCGCGCGGAGAATCCAAGCGAGTGGAGTAATTTTTGCAGACGGGCCAACATCGAATTTTTCGCGTCATCTGGTGGAGCAGCAACGTGTTGCTAGCCACAGCGTTCGTGGCGATGCTTTACTCCTGTGTCCGGGAATATTCCGTGCGCCGGTATCTCGACGGCTTCTCGGACGCGATTGTGCCCAACGCCCGGCCCGCGGAACAAAAGGTCGAAGCCATTTTGAACTGGATGCGCGCCGAGCCATCGCGAGCCATCGCGGAGAATCCGGACGCACTTGGGAAGCGCGATCCGGAGATGACGCTCACCT
>DATNLB010000506.1:0-4052 GCA_035603095.1 Candidatus Acidiferrales bacterium | reverse complement strand
TTCGGGGTCATTAGCTACCATAGGGGCTATCCCCGCGACTTCCGCTTTCTTCCCGTTAGCGACCGGGCAGCGGACGTGCCTGATGGTCCGTTTCGTGCCAACAGGCGACCTCGCCACGACGAGACCAGAGGCAGAATTTGTTGATGGAGCGTCATGGTATGATGTCCTTTTACAGCGCATGTGTGGTTAGAGGTAAGGTGATCATGGACCCACGTTAGGACGCATCACACCAATTCCGCCTCACGCCGAACTTCTTCAAGCGATCTAATTCCGATGTTGGTTTTGTTGAAGCTTACGCCTGTCTGCTCGCCCACGACCCATATTCTCTTGCAGAGACGGAATACTGGAGGGCCGAAGCGGTTCAGTATGAGAAAAAATTCGGTCAATTCGCTCGCATGACCTGTCATCTTGAGCCGAGCACCGGCGTCAGTCATCTCCATCAAGAGGCCCTCACCGGACCACGTCCCGTCGATCCTCATCACTCGGACATCAAGTGGCTGCTCGAATATAACCCGAGGCTCCTTTCGGCGCTCCTTGAATGTCACCATCACGCGGGCGTCTCGTTTCTACGGGATGTTTAAGCTCCCATGGGTTCCGTATTAGTCGGGACGATGTGGATGTCACCAGTGTTAGTACCGGGGCGGACCAACTAACTGAAATGGAACCCTGGTCATCAATACCCGTCGCGTCGTTCGTTCCTCAGGAGTAAGTAAGGAATCGTTAACGCCATTAATAGCTACTTGAGCGAGAGCGGGGAGAGTGCTGCCGCGGCGGTGCATTTTGGAATGACTGATGCAAAATCGGGCCGCGCAATTTGTCGACACGGTCAGCAGACACCTGACCGCCGGATGCGTGCTCGAAGCGATGGGAAGCGCGCTGAATGACATTGGCATTGATTGTTTCTGCATGAACCTGTTGGCCACGCCCAAGCAAAAATTTGAAGAGGTAATACTCGCCAGCAAGTTGCCCTCAGATTGGATTAATCTGTATACGGAAAAGGCCTATGGCGAGGACGATCCTTCGCAACGCCATAGCAAACGTGTCGTGCGTCCCTACGACTGGAAGGATGCTCCTTACGATCCGGAGCGCGAACCCCGCGCATTGGAGGTGGTCCATCGCGCAAGCGACTTCGGTATTGGAACTGGATTTGTCGTTCCTATCCCCGGCTCAACCGGGAACATCGGCAATGTCTGGATGGGCGGCTATAAGTTTCAGATACTGAACCGTCACAAACCATCACTGCATTTGATGGCACTTTACGCGTTCGCTCACGTCCAGCGGCTCAATGGCACGGCCAAGCAAAATGTCAAACTCAGCGACCGCGAACGTGAGATACTTACTTGGATAGCCGCAGGAAAATCTGTCATTGAGATCGGCGAAATTCTGACCCTCTCGGACAGAACTGTTGAGTGGCACGTGCAGCGGTCGATTGCAAAGCTTGGTGCGAGAACGCGGACCAACGCAGTGGCCATTGCGCTTCGCGACGGTGCCATCGCGTTTTAGACAAGAATCAACGTCATGGTAAAGCCTTGGACTTTCGTGAATCAATTGTGGCGATGAGCATTCCCGCGCAACATTCGGCGTCCGAATTGTCGAACTATCGGGCTAACACTCATAGTCTATAATTAAAACCGAGCCCCGCTAGACTGGCCTTCTCCAGCCTACCGCCCGAACAATAAATAGATTTATTCGGGCTTATAATATTCCCGGTGAGCGTCGCGTATGATTCGATTGGAGCTGGTCGTCCGATCAAGTACCCCTGAATCAGATCGCACCCTTCATCTCTGAGATATTTGAGCTGCTCCTCGGTCTCCACGCCCTCCGCTGTGACTGCCATCTTCATCGAATGACCTAGCCCGATAACGGCGTGAATGATGGCTTTCGCAGAGTCTTGCACTCCAATCTTTTCAATGAAGCTTCGGTCGATCTTGATCTTGGAAAACGGAAAATCCCTCAGGTACGAAAGGGACGAATATCCTGTCCCAAAATCATCCAATGCGATTTTGACGCCAATTTTCCTGAGTTTTGTCAGCGTAACAAGGGCGCGATCAGAGTCCGAGATTAGCGCCCCCTCGGTGATTTCTAGCTCCAATCTCTTCGGGGCGAGCCCAGTTCCCGAAAGCACTGACCCGATCAACGCGGGCAAATCTTCATGTTGAAACTGCACCGCAGAAAGATTCACGGCGATATCCAACGGTCGCTTCCAGGACGCCGCTTGTTGACACGCCTGCCAAAGCACCCAGCGTGATAGTTGAAGAATCTGGCCGGATTCTTCTGCAATTGGGATAAAATCGCCCGGCGAAATGTTTCCCTTTTTCGGATGATACCAACGAGCTAGCGCTTCGAATGCGACGACTTCACCCGTGTCTAGGGCAACGGGTTGGTAGTGCAAGTCCAGTCCATTTCGTTCAATGGTCGACTGGAGGTCTCGCTGGATGCAGGCCCTGTGCCTTATTCGCCGCTCCATTTCAGTGTCGAAGAATCGGATCGACTCAGGCCCATCCCGCTTGGCTTGCCGAAGCGCTTCATCAGCATTTGATACTACCTCGATTTCGCTGGATGATCCGTGGTGCGGAAAGATCGCTACGCCCGCACTGAATCTAATTCGGTGCGTGTGACCAGCGATATTCAGTTCAGCGCCCACCGCGTGTTGGAACGCTATGAGCCGCCGCCGCAGGTCGGCTTGGATAGGATCCGGGACAATGATGATGAAACCGTCGCCGCCGATTCGCGTGAGAAATTGGTCTTGCGCGGCGAGCTTTAGGCGAGTCGCGACGGCGTTGAGAACATCGTCGCCAACAGCGTGCCCAAACGTATCATTGATGTCCTTGAACCGATCGAGATCGAAACAAACGACGGCAAAACTCGTTGCCGTCGCTGACGCCGCTTCGACGGTACGTGTCAGATGCGCGCTGAACGCCGCACGATTTGGCAAACCAGTGAGTAGGTCGTGATAAGCAAAATATTCGGCGGCCTGAGTTGTGAAATCGACTGCGTGAGCGTATCTGGCGAGATGATGTTTCACTATACGTCTGCTTCTGCCTAAAATGGCCGTTAGCGCACTTGTTGTTGTCCTCGTTAAGTCGCGCAGCGTGTCTGCACCCTTCAGCCTCTGTCGAAACCAGTGATTGTACTAGCCGGCCCTTACTCCCTGGCGAAGTGGTTATCGCTTGGTTAAATCTGCGATCAGCATTGATCGGGCGGGAGATCGGAACCCATGTCTCAGTTGGGTCAATCAGCGACATCGTCCGCCGTACTTCAATCGTTCCTTGATACGTAAAAGCTGTTGCCAAGTGATAACGCCCGGCGGTCAACTTAGAGACCTGATGCAGACATTGTGTCGCGTTGCAGAAGCCGGGCATTTCACAACGGAAATGTTCAAAGTGCATCCGCAGAGTAGGTCGCGAAATGTCCTGCGTCTGGCGTCGCAGGACAGAGACGCTCGCGACGGTTCCAACTTTCGTCGATTTGTAGGATTACGCATTTCGCCGAGCGCGACGGTAAGAGCGAGGGTGCCCCGGCGCGCTTGCGGCGGGGCTGGAGGAGTCCGACAACTGAGACGGACCCGGCGAGGGTAACCGGGCCCTGACATTTACCGCAACAGCGCCTCCCTCATGGCCGCTCGGCAAATGCTGGCTACAAAAACGGCATTCTGGGAAAAATGTTCCTAGGCCGCCCACACCGAGGTGGGGCCTTAGCGCTTCTCTATGACGACGTTTCCTCTCACAACATAAATCGTGCGTTCGCCGTCCGACACCTCCCAGGCAAGGTAGGTGTTCTTCCCGGGGCTGACCGATTTCCTGAGAGCCAAAGGCGTGCGGCGAACGGCGTGGGCCCATGCTTCGTTTTCGTTGCGAAGCGAAATGCCTCGACGGTCCGGCACCGTTTGCCCGTTTAAGTGCTTATGGAAATAGAATCTGGGCATATGGAACTCTCTGGAGTTCTGTCTGCCGTTGCCTCTTAGGACTCCAGGCGGAACGCGAGTTTTCGTTCCAAACAAAAAGTTAACTTAATAATAGGGCGGGGCCCGCAAGACCGGTCCAATTCATCCG
>DATNLB010000701.1:0-4959 GCA_035603095.1 Candidatus Acidiferrales bacterium | reverse complement strand
CTGCAGGCGATTACGAACAAGTTGCTTGAGCCAGGGCCTGGATCGTTGCGCGCTACGCTCGACGAATTGCGAACCTTTGCAGTCTCACGTTTAACCAAGATACGCGAGTTAATCTCGCATCCCGAAAGCATTGACCTTGCCCGTGCAATGCTTGCAGAACACTTCGGGACGTTCATACTCGAACCCACGATACAGGGCGGTGAACCCGTGTATCTTGCTCACGGCAAAGTAGATTTCTTCGGAGATGAGGCAATGGCGCGAACGGGTGGTGCCGGGGGCCAGAATCGAACTGGCTACGCCCGCCTTTTCAGGGCGGCGCTCTACCAATGAGCTACCCCGGCTTTACTGAACTTTTCAATTTTAGAGACGATAGGCATTGCTGTCAATTCGGCTTGCGAAACAAAAAGTCGGCAAGTTCTCGCCAGCGCCGTTTAGTCCGCCACGCACCACGCTAGATACGGCTGTGAGATGGACTCGATAATATCGTCGGGCTCTTCGTTCAGACCGCGACTCTCGCTGTTCATTGCCTTGAAGCGAACGGTTACTTGATGTAGGAGCATTCGATGTGCGTATAGGTCCGCTGTGTTCGAGTGGAAAGACCGCCTTCCGATCTAAACACCTTGAGCAAATCCTTCCTGCTCATGCCGGGCTCAATCGCGCTGATTTGCCTCAAGACCTTCGCGATCCACTTCGTTCGCTCTTGGTTGAGCGCAGCAGACATGGGAACAGACTCGTCTTGCATCTGCGCTTGACCCTTGGCCCATTGAGGAAGCAGGCTCTCGTCGGATGGCTCGGCCAATTTCTCGATCAGGCGAGCGGTTGCTGCATCGTACAGCCCATATGTTCCCTGGCGAATTCGCACCCATAATAGACAGCTACCTCTTCACCATCCTTCCAAAAATGCCAATCCAGAATCGGCGCTCCTGGCTGAATGATTTCTTTGTGGCCACCTTTTTGATAAATTTCCAATTGTAGTGACGGCACAAAATTGCCGAGTTCCTGGTCTTGCATCACTCGACACGACGGTCTGTTGATCGTTGGCGACACGGGCTTCCGAGCAATGCTTCGTAGCGGCCATCCAGATGAGCTTCCCCTGGTCGGAGCTCACGTAGATGTTTCCCTTTTCGTCAAACTCCGCCTGCTTGGCGTACTCGAACTGCTGCCCCTGCAGCGGCCCGGGCGTTGTTGCTGCTGCCAGCCCGATTAGGAATGCGGCGATGGCTGGTTTCCTCATAGCGGACCCTCTTCTCAGCGGAGCGTAAGTCAATTGTTGGCTGATTTTCTTGCGCTCTAATTCGTACCGTTGAAAACTGGACACGGAAGTCTGAAAACTGACAAATGTCTCTTAATGCGTGGAATCGTCGAATTCCTTCATCCAGCTGCGGTTTTTCAGGACCTCGCGAGGCTTGGTACCATCGGGCGGGCCGACGATGCCGTCCTTCTCCATAAGGTCGATCAGGCGTGCGGCCCGCCCGTAGCCAATTCGCAAGCGGCGCTGCAACGTGGAAGTGGAAGCGCGCCCGGCGTCACAGACCACGCGGATCGCGTCCTGGTAGAGATCGTCGTCAACATCTTCTCCGCCGTCCGCATCGCCTTCGGCCGCTCCTTCGGCCTTGCCGTTTTCGTCCTTCGGCGCGGCAAGTAACTCTTCCTGGTACTTCGCCTGAGCCTGCTCGCGCCAGAAATCGCACACGGAGGTGATCTCATCTTCCGTCACCAGCGGGCCGTGAATGCGATGGAGCCGCGCCGAACCGGCGGGCAGATAGAGCATGTCACCTTTTCCCAGCAACGATTCCGAGCCGTTCGAATCGAGAATGGTGCGCGAGTCCACTTTGCTGGCCACCCGGAACGAAATGCGGGCCGGAAAGTTCGCCTTGATCAAACCGGTGATCACGTCCACGGAGGGCCGCTGCGTCGCGAGGATCAAGTGGATACCCACGGCGCGCGCCATTTGCGCCAGCCTGGTGATCGATTCTTCCACGTTGTTCGTGTCCACCATCATCAGGTCGGCCAACTCATCGATCACGATGATCAGGTAGGGAAGCGGCTTGTGCTCAGTCTCTTCCAGGTTGTCGAAGAGCGAGAGCGATTGCTCCCTCTTGAAAGTACGATTGTACTGGTCGATGTTTCGAACGCCGCGCTGCGCCAGCAGCTTCAAGCGGTTCTCCATTTCGCGCGTCGCATTCCGCAGCACGTTGGAAGCGATCTTCGGATCGGTCACCACCGGCGCGATCAAGTGGGGAATGTTTTCGTAAAGATTGAGTTCCAGCCGTTTCGGATCAACCAGCACCAGCTTCACTTCATCCGGACTCGCCTTATACAGAATCGACATCATCAGCGAGTTGATGAACACGCTCTTGCCGGTGCCGGTGGAACCGGCGATCAGCAAATGCGGCATGGCCGCGAGGTCCGTCACGCGAATCCGGCCGTGCAAGTCGCGCCCCATCGCCAGCGTCAGCTTGCTCGGGGAATTGCTAAACTCCGGCGCCTCGATGATTTCCCGCAGCGCAATCGTCTGCCGCCTGTCGTTCGGAACTTCGATGCCAATAGTTGATTTGCCCGGGATGCGCTCGATCAGGATGGATTCCGCCTGCAGCGCCAGACAAAGGTCTTCGGTAAGGCTGGTAATCCGGGTGTACTTGATGCCCGCTTCCGGTTTGAATTCGAATGTTGTAACCACCGGTCCGGGGTTGATTTGCGTCACGCGCCCTTGCACGTCAAATTCAAGGCATTTTGCTTCAATCGCGCGCGCCCGCAGTTTCAGCTCGTCTTCATCGAGCTTCTGGCTGCGCTCGCCCTCGCGGAGCAGGGAAGGGGAAGGAAGTTTGTAGTTCGGAGTGCCCTTCGCAATTTTGGGATCGCCGACTTTTCGAGGAGCGGCCTTCTCGGCTTCGCGATTGAGGACGAAGATCGGCGTCTTGTGGGCCGTGTCCTTTGTCTCTTTCTCGTCCTCTTCTTCGGTAAGCGTCTTGGGAAGTTCATTCAATGGTTCGGATTTTCCAATGAATTGCGGCGGAACAGGTTTTCTTCCCGAGAGGCGGGACTCTTCCACACGACGGTGCATGCGGCGCTGCTCGCGTTCTTCGCGCCAGGCATGCCAGCGCGCCTGGGCCTTCTGCAGAATACCGAGCTTTTCCACTTTTCCAATCGGCCCATTCGGTCCGCTGGCCCAGGCATGCGCACCCGCAAAAGAAAATCGCGTCGTCATGAAAATCGCAACTACCAGCAAAGCCGGAGCGACTAGATAAGCACCCCGATTCAGGCTCGCCAGCAATCCGCTGGAAACCAGTCCTCCTACAAAGCCACCTGCGGGTATGGCTCCCCGGATGGCGGGAATGAAAGTCAGGAGGGAAATCAGCGCAGGAAGGGAGAGGAGAAGCAATCCGTATCCGGCGAGCGTCGCCACCTGCGAATCAATCGCCCGGCTCCGGAACCAGCGCCAACCTAGAACGAGGATCGCCGCCGGTAGCAAGAACGCCGCAAACCCGAATATTTGGAAAAAGAGATCCGCGCTATACGCGCCGACCGGGCCAATCCAGTTTTTTGCTGCGCTGCCGTCGGGTGGCGGCGCACTCACGTTAAACGCTGCGTCTTTCGGGTTATATGTTAGCAGCGCAAGCGCCATCAGCAACGCCACCGTCAAACACAAAAATCCTACCAGCTCATTGAACCGCTTATTTCCAGTTGGAGTCAGAAAGCGCACTAAGCCTCCTCAGCTTTTTGGGGAAGGCTGAGCGTCGCGGCGGGGGCTGGCGCTAGCGTAATCCCGCCTGGAGGAACTCCCGAACAGCACGATGATACCAAACGGCAGCCCCCCGACAACAAATACTTTCAAACTGCGTGTTTGCAAACAACGCAGCAAAGGCGAGAAGGAAATTCCCCAGTAAGCTATCCGCCCAATCGCGACGCCCAATACAAAACCGCCGAGCCCAAGATAATTCGGTACACCGCAAACGGAGCGAACCCGTGCTTCCTCACCCACCCCAAAAACCACGCCACCGCACCGTACGCCACGATGAACGAAACCACGAAGCCGATCGCCAGCACCACCCAGCCATGCGGATCAATGTGCGTCACTCCAATTGCATTCTCTCCCTTCCCGCGCAGTGATTTCAGGAGGTCGTAACAAGTTGCCACCACCATCGTCGGTATCGAAAGGAAAAACGAAAATTCCAGCGCCGAGGCGCGCGACATGCCCGCCAACTGCCCCGCCGCGATCGTGGACATGGACCGCGAAGTCCCCGGGAACACCGCCGAAAGAATCTGGCACGCCCCGATCCACACCGCTTGCCACCCACTCATGTCCTCCATATGCCACGTGTGAATACGCGTCCCGGTAGCCCCCAGTCCCGCGGCTTCCGAACTGCCATTCATTTCGTCCACGATCCACATCACGATTCCGCCGATCAGCAGGGAACTGCCAATGATGTACAAGCTTTCCAAATGCTTGCCGATCACCTTGGTAAGCAAGAAGGCCGGTATCGCCGTCACCACAAAGGCCACGATGACGAGGCTCAGAGGATGCGTCAAAAATGTGCGGTCACCCCGGTCACCCTGCGGGAAAGTGGCTAAGAGTTTCCTTATGCGTTCGCGGAAATAAACCGGCAAGCAAAGAATCGCGCCCAGTTGAATCACGATCGTATACATCTTCCAGTAGCCGCTCGTCAGGCTCACGTGGAACAGGGCTTCGGAAATACGCAGATGTGCCGTCGAGCTCACGGGCAAAAATTCCGTCAGTCCTTCAACGATTCCTAACAGCAGAGACACCACGTAGTCGTTCAATTCTTTTCTCCCGGATGCTTATCGGTTTTGGACGCTGGCGGCAGCAAGAGCTTGCGCATCTCGTAAGCGTCGATGCGGCCCAGATAGTAGCGCTTCAATGTCGCTTCGATACGATAGCCGTGGCGCTGCCAGAAGGCAACCGCCGCTTCGTTGTCGATTGCGGTCTCCAGCAAAACC
>DATNLB010000438.1:0-2716 GCA_035603095.1 Candidatus Acidiferrales bacterium | reverse complement strand
AGCTCTCGACCGAAATCTGGTCCCGCGTCTTCAAGGAGGCCGCCGAAGCCGGTGTCCTTCAAGCCGATTTCACCGGCGGCGAACCTCTCGCGCGCCCCGACCTCGTCGAACTCGTCCGTGCCGCGCGCTCCGCTGGCCTCTACGTCAATCTCGTCACCTCTGGCCTGCCCTTGGATGAAGCAAGACTCGCGGCACTGGTGGAAGCCGGACTCGACCACTTTCAACTGAGCTTCCAGGGCGCGCGCGAAGAAACCGCCAACGAAATCTCCGGCACGAAGTCCCACGCACAGAAACTCCGAGTTCTCGAATGGCTGAAGCAGCATCGTATTGCCGTTACGCTCAACTTCGTCATCCACCGCCGCAACATCAATCAGCTTGAAGAAATGCTGGCCCTCGCGGAATCTTCGTGCGCGACTCGCATCGAATTTGCGAACGTCCAGTATTACGGCTGGGCTTTTGCCAATCGTGAAAGTCTATTGCCGACGCGCGTACAGCTGGATCAATCGCTCACGCTCATCAAGCGCGAACAAGAACGTCTTCAGGGCAGGATTCGTGTCGAATACGTCGTCCCCGATTATTACGCAAAATATCCCAAGCCCTGCATGGGCGGCTGGGGCCGCAAGCTGATGCTGATCACGCCAAGCGGCGATGCGCTTCCTTGCCATGCTGCACAAGTCATTCCCGGCCTCGCATTCGAAAACGTGAAAGACCGCAGCCTGCGCGAGATATGGAAACACTCCGCCGCGTTTCAGAAATTCCGCGGCGAAGAATGGATGCAGGAACCGTGCAAAACGTGCGACCGCCGCGAGCAAGACTTCGGCGGCTGCCGCTGCCAGGCATTGCTCCTCGCGGGGGATGCCGCCGCCACCGATCCGGTCTGTTCGCTCTCGCCGCTGCGCCCCAAAGTCGACGCCATCCTAGCCGGCCTAAACGCCGCGCCCCCAGCTCAGCTCTTTGTGAAGCCCGCCTGGCTCTACCGCCCAAATCCTGCCTAATTGGCCTCTGCAGCTTGCGTTTTTCTTAGCCTCATTACCACTCGAGCGATGAAAATCAGGCTGCTTGCCAACACCAGCGAACCGAAAACTGTCAGTGTATTCTGCGGGCCGATGTGCTTCGCGGCTCCGCCTGCAATCAACGCCCCGATCGGCTGGACTCCCATGAACATGGTCGCGTACACCGCCATCACCCGGCTGCGCAGCTCATCGGGCACCCGATTTTGAATCAAGGTGTTCGTGGCCGCCATCTGCGACGTGGCTGCAAATCCCACAACGAAGAGCACCGCAGCGCACAGCCAGAAGTTCTTTGCCTGCGAGAAAATAATCAGGCATATCGCGCAAGTCGTCGACGTCCCCGCAATCCATCTCGCCAAACCCCGGTAATGCGTTCGCGCCGCAAACTGCAGCGCGCCGATCACCGCTCCCACTCCCGCCGAGCTCATCAGCAATCCCAGCGTCCGCGCGTCTCCCTTCAAAATGTCCTGCGCGTAAATCGGCATGAACACCGCGTACTGCAATCCAAAGAGGCTCAGCGTGCTGAGCAGCAGCAACGTCGACCGCACGGGCAGATCGCTCATCGCAAACCGGAAACCCTGCACAAAACTCCTCAGCGGCGAATCCGTGCTCGGTTTGATTTCCCTCGGCTCAATTCGCATCATCAGCAGCGCCACAATCACGGCGACGAAACTCAACCCGTTCAGAAAGAAACACCAGCCCGCTCCTACCAGCGCGATCGCGAACCCCGCAATCGCCGGCCCCACCGCCCGCGCGGCATTGAAAATCGAGGAGTTCAGCGCAATCGCGTTCGGCAGATCTTCCTTCCCCACCATCTGCACGAAAAATGCCTGCCGGATTGGCACGTCAAACGCATTGACGATGCCCACCAGAAACGCGATCACGATCAAATTCCATTTGGAAATCAAATGGGCCCACGTCAATCCCGCCAGCGCAAACGCCAGAAGCATGGTAATCGTCTGCGTGACAATCACCCCGCGGTGCCGGTCGAAGCGGTCTCCCACATACCCGCCCAATGACGAAAGAAAAAGCATCGGCACCTGGCTCGCAAATCCAAAGACGCCGAGCAACGCCGCGGAATGCGCCAGCTGATAAACCAGCCAAAGCTGCGCCATATTCTGCATCCACGTCCCAATAAGCGATATGAGTTGTCCCGCGATGAACAACTGAAAATTGCGGTGCTGCATCGCGCGGAAGCGCGTTGAAGACGACGGGAAGCGCGTGGATACGGCCGGATTGACCGCTCGGCGGTCACTCTTCAAAATGATCTTCCTCCACTTGTTGGATGCTCAAAATTCTGGACTAGTCACCATGCCGTGGGAACTGCACTATTGTCAATGTGGCTCCAGACGAAGCTTCGATTCGGGGGCTGCCAATTTGCGCTGGTGAGGCCGCAGTCGATTGCTCTCGCTCGTTCCCAATGCGCTCTGAGTAGAAATGGATTAAAGGTCCGTCGATCGAGGGTCGCCGAAATTAGGTAAGAGTAAAAAGGACGAAGTATGCCCAGGCACCGGCCGCCAAGCCGCGCCCTGAACTAATAACTCAAAACTGAAAACTGACAACTGTCTTATTCGTTCGGCGGGTCCGGCGCACCCACGTGCAGGTGGCTCAAATCGCGCAACATGGCCTTATCTTCTTCGCTCATGCCCCGCGTGAAATTCGGGTCATTTAAATGCTGGTTCCGCGCGGACTCCGGCATATTTTGC
>DATNLB010000425.1:0-2763 GCA_035603095.1 Candidatus Acidiferrales bacterium | reverse complement strand
GATTTACACGGGCCAAACGGGAGCTTTGAAACACCTTCTAACAACTTAAGACTGAAAACTGACAACTGAAAACCGCGCCCGCGTTTATTCCCGCTTCAGAGGCCGCTCCATGATGTCCCGAATGGCGTCCTTGGGAGCCTTGCCCGCATGCAGAATAGCGTCGACCTGCTCCGTAATGGGCATTTCAATCCGGTGTTCGCGGGCCAGCGCCAGCAACGGCGCAGCGGTATTCACGCCTTCCGCAACCATGCGCATATTCGCGAGGATTTCAATCAGAGTGCGTCCTTTGCCGAGTTCGATTCCCACAAATCGATTGCGGCTGAGCGAGCCCGTGCAAGTGAGAACCAAATCGCCCAATCCCGCCAGACCACTAAGCGTCTCCGGCCGCGCTCCCAGTGCCACCGCCAAACGCGCCATTTCCGCGAGGCCGCGCGTGATCAGCGCCGCCACCGCATTCGAACCGAGGCCAAGGCCTTGGCACGCGCCCGCGGCGATAGCCATCACATTTTTCATCGCGCCAGCCAGCTCCACTCCCAGGACGTCGTCGTTGGTATAGAGACGGAAGTTCGGCCCGGCAAACTCTTCCTGAAGTTCAGTGGCTAGCGCGGCATCCCGCGAGGCTAGAACGACGGCCGTAGGTTCGCCACGAGCGGCCTCTACGGCGAACGATGGTCCGGAAATCACCGCGATGCGCGGCACAAATTTCGGCGAGACGACTTGCGCGATCACCTCGCTTATCCGCAGATGTGTTGATGGCTCAAGGCCCTTGCTCGCGCTGACGAAACTCGCGTTGGCGGCGACAAACGGGAGCGCGGAAGCGTAAACGGCGCGAGCATGGGCGGAGGGCATGGCGCCGAGAATGACCTGCGCGCCAGAGAGCGTGGCTTCCAATTGAGGATGAACTCGAACGCTCTCACTCAATTTCGAGCCGGGAAGATACGTTTTGTTCTCGCGGTCGCGGCGAATCGCTTCAGCGAGTCCGGCGTTGTGTACCCAAAGCGAGATTTCGTGGGGCTTGCGGCTGCGGGAAAGAACGATTGCCAGGGCTGTACCCCAGCTGCCCGCGCCGACAATGGCAATCTTCGTCATTCCGCTTCTTTTTTCTTGCTGAAGGAAAAGCGCGGCTCGGTGCCTTCCACGAGGCGCTGAAGGTTGCCGTCATGCTTGTAAATCACCAGCAGGGCGATGGCCAGCGTTCCCACGTTGACGATGATCGGCGGCGCATGGCGCGGTGCCCACAGAAAATAGATGAGCAGCGGCATGGCCGCCGCCGCTGCCACGGAACCGAGCGAAACATACCGCCAATAGGCCACGCAAAGAAGGAAGAGCAAGAGAGCGCTGAGCGCTGCAAGCGGGCTCAGGGCAAGAAACACGCCGAGAGCCGTAGCCACGCCTTTGCCGCCTTTGAACTTTAGCCATGGCGGGAAGCAGTGTCCAAGCAGCACCGCGAGAGCGGCGATCATCATCCAGGTGGCGCTTTCGTTGGTGACACGGCCGGCAAGCCAAACGGCTGCCGCGCCCTTCCCGGTGTCGAAGGCCAGCGTGAGCATCCCGGCCAATGGGCCCGCAACGCGCGCGACGTTGGTTGCGCCGATGTTGCCGCTGCCCGCTCTCCGCACGTCCGCGCCGCCAAACAATTTCGCGAGGAGCAGCCCGAAGGGAATCGAGCCAAGAAAATACGCGGCGAAAGGGATTAGAAAGACGGTGATCGAAATCTCAAGCATGCTCCGTTAGGCCTCCGCCGCCACGAACGGGAAACTTTCGAGCGTAGTGTACTCCGCGCCGGACGGTTTCAGCTTGCTTTCGATTAGATGGTATTGGTTGGTGCGGAGCGAACCAAACTCGCGCGCCCTGTTTTCCTGGATCGCGAAGCGAAGTTTATCTGGCAGCCCGGGAGACGCAAACCGCGCGAGCGTCAAGTGCGGCGAAAAAAGCCGCTGTTCGCGCGGCATGCCAAGTTTTTCCATCGCGCTCTGGATATCGGCCGCCAGAGTTTTCAGATTCGGCGAAGCCTCGAGGCCGGCCCAGAAAACGCGAGGGCGTTTTTCGTTGGGGAAGAAGCCCAGTCCGCGAAAATCGACTGTTACGGGTTGATTGGAGCGCACACCGACGAGCGCACTGCAAGCGGCTGCTAGTTTTGTCTCCGGCACTTCACCCATGAATTTCAGCGTAACGTGAAGATTCTCCGGACGCACCCAGCGAGTTTGCGGCGAGACCGCCCGAAGGAATTCGAGCAGGGCCGCGAAGTTTTCCCGCACCGCGGAGGGAATCTCCAGCGCGACGAACAGGCGCACTATTCAAGACCTCTTGGTGGCGCGTGCCGGCGGCTCCCCGCCGTTGTAGAGGAAATGGATGCGCACCAGATCGAGTGCCAGTTGCGAGGCATGCCAGCGGATAGCTTCGCGATCTCCGGGGAAGAGCACGCCGCGCTCTTTGACGCCACCGGCATGCGACAGCGCGATGTGTACTGTGCCCACGGGCTTTTCCTCGGTCCCGCCCCCCGGTCCGGCAATGCCGGTGATCCCCACGCCCAGTGTGCTGCCGACGTGGCGGCGGATACCGTCGGCAAGGGCGATCGCCACTTCACTGCTGACCGCGCCTTTGGACTGGATGAGTTCCGGGGGAACATCCGCCCAGGCCGTCTTCCGCTCGTTGCTGTAGCTCACCACTCCACCCAGGAAATACGATGAGCTGCCGGCGATGCTCGTCAGCCGCTGGGCGAGCAAGCCGCCCGTGCAGCTTTCCGCGGCGGAGATGGTGGAG
>DATNLB010000199.1:0-5169 GCA_035603095.1 Candidatus Acidiferrales bacterium | reverse complement strand
CGCAACTTTGATGAGAACAGTCCTGCCGTCAAGAGGAGTAAAGTTGAGTTGCAATGGATCCTGGTGACCTTTCGGAGGCACGCGTAGCCGAGATGATCTCCGGAGTCGCGGCATATATGCGCCAGGAACGAAATCTCTATTTCCCCGCGAGTGAGCTGCTGGATCCGGTATGGAGAACCGCCGTCCAGCCTTATTTCTCGAAGACTTTGCTTGACACCGTCAGAGCTGTGGTTCTCAAGGGAGCCCGCATCCCGCCTCCGCCTTTTTATTCCGAAGCCATAGCCTTGAGCTCCGGCCGTTTTCCTGACTTCGTGCATCTGGCTTCCATCACTTACTTGGACATAATCGTTTTTCATGACGAAATTACGCCTCGACCGCTGTTTCACGGTTTGGTCCATGCCACGCAAATGGCCCTTCTCGGAATGGACCGTTACACCGATCTATACGTTCGAGGTTTCGTGAAGTCTCGTTCCTGGATCGCCATACCGTTGGAAGCTCAGGCCTATCAGTTGGACGCCCGTTTTGCCATGCCCTCGACGGCCGTCTTCTCCGTGGAGGACGAAGTAAAATCCTGGTCTGAGCAAGGCCGGTACTAGCCGGGACGGCCTCTCGCCTACAGCCAGGTCGAAGTTCAAGCTGGGAAAGAGGAAGGCCCCGGGTGCCTGTGGGGAGGCGCCCGGGGCCGGGGGGGAGTGAGGAGGGGTCGAGAGAAGCTCTTTGCGGGGCTTGTACTACTTCGAAGACTGTGCGGCTAGCAGGCAGAGTCTCTGCAGCTCGTCGTACGTGAAAACCACTTGCTCACCTCGGTCACTATTCTCGATGTGTCCTAGACCTGATATACGCGAAAAGCGGCGGATTTCTGCCGTGGGGAGCCCCAAGAGCACTGCAGCCCGGTCCTCCGCTACTCGCTCTTGGTTGTTCATGCTCTCCTGTGGTCCCATCGCTTCCGCGGTTCATGTGAGCATGCGATTGTCCAAACTTCCGGAAAAGTAAGTCCTGTTGTTTCTATACGAAAGGCTGCACCAGGAGGGGTCCTTGCGCAATGTGCCTATTTCCTTACACAAAGAGTGCACGGATTTTGCACAGATTTGGAGTTGGCAGGAGGAGGTGGTGGCTGATTGTCGGCTTGAGTTACTTCCAGGGCAGAGAAGAAAGGTCCACGTTCCCGCCGGAATAAATTACGCCGAGCTTCGGAGCGGCTCCGTCGGGGCGTTTCGGCAGATTCAGGGACGCCACGACGCCCGGCTTCAGCAGCGGAGCAATGGCTACGGCGCTTGAAGGCTCAATGATGATTTTCATGCGCTCCCAGACCAGCTGCGCCGCCGAAATGATCTCCTCCTCGCTGACCAGGAGGATGCGGTCGACATGGCGCCGCAGGATGGCAAACGTCCGCGGTGAGAGCGATGCGCGCAACCCGTCCGCAATCGTGTCGCTGGAGTCCAGCGATTGCAAAGTCCCGCTGGTGAGCGAGCGGTAGGCATCATCGGCGCGCTCCGGCTCGCAGCCAAACACGCGGATATCCGCGCGAATCCCCTTGGCACCGAGGCAGGTCCCGCTGAGCAATCCGCCGCCGCTGACCGGCGCAAACACCGCGTCCAGGTCGCCTACTTCCTCCAGCAGCTCCTTCGCCGCCGTGGCCTGTCCGGCGATGATGCGGTCGTCGTCGTAGGGATGCACCAGGTGAGCGCCCGTCTCCCTCTGGACACGGTCGCAAGTTGCCTTTCGGGCCGTCACCGTCGGCTCGCAGAAAACAACTTTTCCGCCGTAGCCTTCGATGGCCCTGGTTTTCACGACAGGCGCATTCTTCGGCATGACGATCCAGGCGGGAACTCCTCGCCACGCGGCCGCGCAAGCCACGGCAGCGCCGTGATTGCCACTGGATTGCGTAACAATCCCACGCGCAACCTCTTTCTCAGTCAGTGAGAGGATGGCATTCGAGGCCCCGCGAATCTTGAATGACCCGGTTTTCTGCAGGTTTTCGCACTTGAAGAAGAGCTGTGCGCCAGTCATGGCGTTCAAGGAAGCGGATGTCAGGACCGGCGTGCGGTGGATTCGGGGGGCGATCCGCGCATGTGCCGCGAGGATGGCCTGCCAACTGGGCGGCTGGTAGCCGGCTGCTTCGACGGACGGGGCGGTGTGCATAAGACTCACTTTTGGGCTCGGAAACGGCTGCCGGTTCTTCGCGTTTGGCGCGCTCTTTTATAATGCGTTTGCCGCTGCTGTTAAAGAGGCATTATGGCATGCCGATACCGGCAACGTCCTCGCGAGTGCTTTTGGACGGCGCGCGCCTTTGGCTGGTACTGGTACTTCTTGGCCACGCCAAGTTTGATACTTGACCGCCGGGCTGGCTCTGCTACGCTGGAAGTCCCCTTGACCGAATCGAAGAGTCCACGCCAAACGTTCGTCGCGCAAGGGGACAAAATGAAAGTAGCTGAACGAAGGCAATTGACACGCCTCAACCTTCGGACGCCCCTGCGCTTCCGCGCACTGGGCGTGGCTGCGGACAAGACCGAGCATTTTACGGAAGCGCTGAACGTCTCGCGCGGCGGCTTTTTCTTCGCCTCATCGGCTCCCCTGCAGGTTGGCATGCCCATTGAAGCGACCCTGCGCATGCCCGCGGAAGTGACCGGGAATTCCGCCCAGGAGATGCGCTGCACCGCGCGGGTCGTCCATGTCCGCAACGAGCCCTACGGAGACGGCCGCATCGGCTTTGGCGCCGAAATCGAAAAATTCCAAACCATCCCCGCCGTGGACCGCTGGGTGAGCTAAGAGGCACTTGCCAGTCGTCAGTTTTCAGCAGTTAGTAAAACCACAGATAGAGAAGAGTCCGGGCGTGGCTGGAGCGTTCTGCAGACGAGGGTTTGCAGACCAGCCGCAACTTGAATGCGTGAAAGTGTATCAGTTGAGATCCGTCGCTTCGCAAACCCATCCGGAACGTAAGAGGCGCGCTTGGCTCAGGATGACAAGGTTCTGGGTCGGGCCGGAGGCTAAGGTCTTGCGGCTGGTACAGTGAATGTGGCTTTCCCGGTGCCAACATTCTCAAATCGGTCAAACACGCGGACTGCAATCGTGTGTTCCCCCGGCGTCAAAGACGGCAGGCCGATGTCGTAGTGCTCGAGCAGCGCGTCGCTGATACCCGTACTCGGAGCTACAAGAACCCAATCGCCACCGTCCAAGCTATACTGCGCTCGCTCTATTGCAGAAGTAGCATCGCGCGCCGCGAAGGAGGCAGAATGGCCGCCGATGCTTTTTCCGGAGGCCGGAGCTACCTTGATGTCTTCGACCACGGGCGGGGTGTTATCGACTTCGAAGCGCTCGCTTTCGCGTTCGGTCTTGAGCGCAAGGGCGGGGGGATTCGAACCTGCATCCGTAGCAACAACCTTTAAGTAGTAAGCCCCATCGGGGAGCGCGGTGGTATCCCACGAATAGAATTTCTGCTCGAGGTTTTCCTTCAATAATTTCCATTCGTGTTCGTGTTCACCGCGAAAGTAAACCGCGTAGCGCATTTCGTCGTCGTTTTCGTCATGCGCGGTCCACACCACGGATTGATATCCCTTCTGCAGTGTGCCCTGCGGCGGCTGTTCGAACCGCGGCGGCGTGCTGCTCTGGGTGATCACCATGCCGGAAGTATTCGGCGATGGCGGCATCCTGAGCATTACGGTTGTCGGCTGGCCCGATGACATGCCGACCATGCTCTGGGCCCGCACGCCAGGATCTTGCAGTGCGATGCCGTCAATGATTGGCGCGACGTTCCGAGGCAGGTAAGCCAGGCTGACCCAATCAAAGCCATCCCCCGGGCGTCCGTCGTGAATGACGGCCTTCCACTGAACGAAGCGCGCGGATGGCGCTTCCATGGCGCTGCCCGATTTCGCATAAGGGCCGTGCCAGCGGGACCACTCACGGCCGGGGTCCTCCGTATTTCCGGAGCGTACAAAAAATTCCAGGCGTGGTTCATTGGAATTGGCTGGAGACTTGGCGGAGGCAGCCGGAGGAGGACTCCACCACTCGAGGCGGCCCCACTGCGAGAAAAGTTGCGCGTCGAAAGAGCGGGATTCGAACGTGCCTTCGGCTTCGTATTCGGGTCCGACCGAAAAGATCTTTCCAGGGTTTGCCGTGCACAAGAAAATTTTGCCGGAGGAATTGCGGGCGATGCCCGTGATTTGCGCGGAGCCGGACTTGGCGAGATGAGCGAAGACGCCGTGACCATCGACGGCGAGGAGAGCGCCTGCGTTGCCGGTGCCGGCAAGGAGGCGTCCGTCGGAAGCGAGTCCAAGGGCATAGACAACATCTTCGCGCGAAGACCAAAGCTCATCGGGAGCGCCCTCAGGGCTTATGCGGTAGATGCTGCTAGAGAGAAGAGGAGGAAAAGGGACGAATGGTTGTTGCTGCGGAGGAACCTGTCCGGAACCCGCTGCGCCCGGGGTAATGGTTGTCGTGCCTTGAGGAGTGGAGATGATGGCGGAAGGAGTTTGCCCGGCGCGTGGCTTCTCGCCAATCGCGGAGACGTAGATGGTGCCGTCGGCGGAGACGGCGAGAGAAGTGACTTCACGTCTGGAAGTCTCGTAAAGGACGAAGCCTTCCGTTTTCGGTGCGGCGGAATCCTTGGAGTCCTTGGCGGAAGTCTTTGCGGAACTCCGGGAGATGCGCAGAATGCGTCCGCTGGGTTCCGTGCCGGCGATGAGGTCGCCTTTTGCGTCGAATGCCAGAACGCGAATGTGAGCTTCGTCGCTGGAGTAGAAGAGTTCGCCCTTGCCGTCGGGCCCGACAGCGAAGACCTGCCCTTTGTCACCGGTGGCGACATAGAGAGTCCCATCGGGCGAAAAAGCGAGGTCCCAGATGTATTTGGTTTTGGGATCGAAGAACACGGATTTCTCTCCGGTAGCAGAGACCCGGTAAACCTTGCCGTCGGGAGAAGTGCCGACGTAAAGAGCGCCTTTGGAGTCAAAGACAATGGCTTGCGCGGAAAGGTCAGTGGAATCGAAGAAGACAGCAGGTTTGCCGTTCGAATCGAAGCGAAATACTTTCGCAGGCGACCCTCCGGCAGCGTAGAGCGTGCCCTTGGGATCAAGGCGGACGGACCAAAGATAGGAAGCATCCGCGTCGGCAAGCAAGGTGACTTTCGGCGCGAGTTCGAGGCGGCCGTCGCTGCGCACCGCCACGCCATGGGCG
>DATNLB010000328.1:0-2761 GCA_035603095.1 Candidatus Acidiferrales bacterium | reverse complement strand
GCTCGCCCGCTTTGTTGCGCAGGATGCCGCCTTCGCCGCGTACTGCTTCAGTGACCAGGATGCCCTGGACGCCGGGCGGCCAAACCATTCCGGTGGGATGAAACTGGACGAATTCCATGTCCATGAGCTCGGCGCCGGCTTGGTACGCAAGGGCCATGCCGTCACCAGTGTATTCCCAGGAGTTGGAAGTGATGCGCCAAGCCTTGCCGATGCCACCGGTGGCGATGACGATGGACTTGGCTTTGAAGACGATGAAGCGGCCCGTCTCGCGCCAATAGGCAAAGGCGCCCGTCACGCGGCCGCCGTCGGTGAGAAGGCGTGTAACGGTGCACTCCATGTAGACATCGATGCCCTGCTGGACGCCGCGATCCTGCAGCGTGCGAATCATTTCAAGGCCGGTGCGGTCGCCAACGTGGCAAAGACGCTTGAAGGTGTGGCCGCCGAAAGCGCGCTGCAGAATGTCGCCATTCTCGGTGCGGTCGAACAGGGCGCCCCACTGTTCGAGTTCGCGGACGCGGGCGGGAGATTCCTGGGCGTGAAGCTGGGCCATGCGCCAATTGTTGAGAAATTTTCCGCCGCGCATGGTGTCGCGAAAATGTGTTTTCCAATTGTCGGCGGCGTCCACGTTGGCCATGGCCGCAGCGATGCCGCCTTCGGCCATGACGGTGTGAGCTTTGCCAAGAAGCGATTTGCAGACCACGCCGACGGAGGCGCCCTGGGCGAGCGCTTCGAGCGACGCTCGCAATCCTGCGCCGCCGGCGCCGATGATGAGAACGTCGTGCTCGCGGGTCTCGTAGTTTGTGGTCACAGGAGCCTCAGGTCCCGAAAGGTCCCGCAGGCCACCATGCGCACATAGAAATCAGCGAAGCCGACGGAGAATAGGCTGCACCAGGCGAAGAGCATGTGGCGCTCGTTCAGTAATGTGGAGACGCGCCAGGTAGCGAAGCGGGAACGGCCGAAGGTCGCACAAGAGAAGCAGTCGAGTTTGCCGCCCGCAAGGTGACGGAGGGAGTGGCAAGAAAAAGTGTACAGCGAAAGAAGGGTGACATTGATCGTCAGGACGAGCGTGCCTATGCCGATGCCGAAATGACCATCGAAGAAGAACGAGCGGACGGCGTCGTACCAAAGGAAACAGATGAAAAGAACCGCGAGGTAGAAGAAGTAGCGATGGACATTTTGAAGGATGAAGGGAAAAGCTGTTTCGCCGCGATAATTCCGGCGAGGAGATTCACCGACGGCGCAGGCAGGCGGGTCGAGGAAAAACGCGCGGTAGTAGGCTTTGCGGTAGTAGTAGCACGTAGCGCGAAAGCCCAAAGGGCCAACGAGAATCAGCAGGGCTGGAGAGAAAGGCCACCAGTGATGCTGCGGGTCGATGAGCGGTGAATAAAAGGGCGAGAGATACGGTCCCCAGGAATAGTAGGCATTTTCGAACGCGCGGAGCGTGGCATAGACGCCAAAACCGCCGAGCACAATGACAACGGGGAGAATCTCCATCCACCAGGCGTCGCGGCGCAGCGTGCTGCCGAGACGCGATTCCGGCAGAGAAGTTGGAACATCAGCCATTCGAGGACCTCCGGCGTGGGTGTAGGGTAGTCAAAAACCGGATTTTTTCAAATGAAATTATAGCGTGGACGGAAGGATGGAGCCCTAAAGAATCGTTTCGATTTCGGCGTCGAGGGAAACGTGGGTGGCGGGGATTCCGTTGACCAAGAATTTCTCGCCGGCAGCTTCAGAGAAATGGAAGAAGCGGCTGATGTGATAGTCCTCGTCATAACCGGAGAAGAGGCGCTCCGTTTCGGTGTTCGTCAGGCCGAATGCGGAGAGCGCAACCGGCTCACCAAACGTGCCGGCGTAGCAGCGGTATAAACGGACGAGATCGCGCAGGGGCATGATAGAAGTGCGACCGGGGGCTTCGGCGCTCATAGCGAAGGTTCTCCTGAGCAGAGTCTACTGCCGGGGTCAAGAAGAAGGAACGAAATTAACGCAGAGGATGCGGAGGAGAGCTGGATACAGAGTAGCGACAGGATGGAGGGCAACCAGAACGGCCGGAACCGGAACTTGGTGCGGGACGCAAGGATTGGGTAAGATGTGGGTGAGATGTGAGAGACATAGGAGGAAAGAGTATGAGTATCGCGGTGGGACAGACGGCTCCGGATTTTATGCTATTGAATCAGGAAAAGAAGGAAGTGAAGCTTTCGGATTTCGCGGGGAAAAAGAACGTCGTACTTGTGTGGTACCCGCTGGACTGGAGCCCGACGTGCACGAACGAGCACGTGTGCTTCGTGAACGATATGAAGGCGTTCGAAACGCTGGACGCAGAAGTGCTTGGCGTCAGCGTGGACAGCGTGTGGTCGCATAAGGCGTTCGCGGAGAAGATGGGAATCAAGTATTCACTGCTGGCCGATTTTCATCCGCGGGGAGCGATGAGCGAGAAGTACGGGGTGTACTTGGCGGACAAAGGGATAACGGGCCGGGCGATCGCCATCGTCAACAAAGCAGGCAAGGTGGCGTGGTTCAAGAACTACGACATTCCGGTGGTGCCGGATTTGAGAGAGGTTGCCGCCGCGCTAGGGCAAGTGAAGGCGGCTACAGCGTAAGCGAAAATAGCCGGCCAGAAAGGCACTGAGACACGGACCTAAGAACGGCGGGCCGACTGTTGTCGGCCCGCTCTCGCGTTTGGCCCTTTGACTAGTCCTGAAAGTATTCTTCTCCCGTAGTGAATCCACGACATTCTTGCGACCTTCCTGTTGCGTTTCTTTGT
>DATNLB010000651.1:0-2961 GCA_035603095.1 Candidatus Acidiferrales bacterium | reverse complement strand
CCGGGAGGCGTGGTTCCTCAAAAAGAAAAAGCCGGAACTATGGTCCCGGCCTATTTCTCGCGCCGATCTCTGGTTTTTGAAAAAGACCTAGCGCTTCTTTTTCTTCTTCGCCGCCTTTTTCGCTTTCTTCTTGGCGGCCTTCTTCTTCGGCTTCGATTTTTTCGCCTTTTTCTTTGGCGCGGCTTTCTTTTTCGCCGCTTTCTTGGCGGGCTTCTTCGCCGCGGGCTTGGGCGCAGGCTTTGCAGCGGGCGCCTCTTCCTCGGGCTCCTCACCGACGATAACCAGTTCCTCTTCCTCGGTTTCGACGATCTCTTCCGTCTCGCCCGCCAGCTCCTCGTCGTCTTCCAGCCGTGACAGCTCGTTGTCGTCTTCGAAATTGTCCTTCTCGATTTCCATTCCATCCTCCCCTGGGGGAATCTTTGGCCCCCGTTTGCAAAAGGGGGTCCACGGGTCGCTGTTCTGGCCGGAGTTACCTGAAATTCCACCCCGCCCTTGAGCCGTTGTTACCGTACTCGCCGGGAGTTGTCAAGCATTCTGCGGTATTCCTTCGAAGAGGCTGCCGGGACTGCGGGGAGCGGGACGCGAATGAACCGCGACAGGAAACTCTTCGAAACTCTTGCTCGCCCGTAATCCATTCATGCAGAAAGACTTAATTGTGATTTGCAGCGACCGCTCCGCTTGCTGCGCCGCCTGCCGAGGGCCGCGAGGCTTTTTTCTTGGACTTGGATCGCGCCCGCGCGGGCGATGTTTCTGGCGCACCGCCGAGCGTGTAGATGCGCAGCACCATGCCGCGGCTCACTTTGTTGGCCCTCAAGCGATTCCATTTGCGCAAGTCGTCCGCACTCACGCTGAAGCGGTCGGCGATTCCCAGGAACGTGTCGCCGCGCCGCACACGATAACTCACCAGCCGCCGTTTCGTTTCCGATTGCGGCTGTGTCGCGGGGATGATCAGCTTTTCGCCCGCATCGAGCGCAGCTTTGCGCTCCAAATTGTTGGCATCGGCGATGGCCGCAGCCGTCACGCGATATTTCTTGGCTATGGATGTGAGCGTTTCTCCGTTCTCCACGCGATGGCGCCGCCAACTGACCCACTTGTCCGGAGGAATATCGGCGATCTCTGCGGAGAATTTTTGCGCCGTGCCCAGCGGCAGATGCAGTTCGAAAGAGGGATCGTCGGGAGTCGCGAGGCGCAGCAGAGAGGGATTGAGCGAGCGCAGCGTCTCCGCGTCGACGTCGATAGTTTCCGCCACCAGCCGCAGATCGATGGCGCGGCCCGGTTTCACGACGTCGGTCGGGACCGGCGCCTCCGGTTCGGCCTGGATGTTGTAGTGCGCCGCATCCTTGGCGATCAGCGTCAGCGCGATGATGATGGGCACATAGTTTTTCGTTTCGCGCGGGAGCACATTGCGCTTGTAGAGCTCCCAGAAATCGGCGTAACCGGTGCGCTCGATGCCCTTCTGGACGTTGCCGGGGCCGCAGTTGTAAGCGGCCATCGCCAGGTACCAGTCGCCGTAAAGCTTGTAGAGGTCGCGAAGATGCTGCGCCGCGGCGTGCGTGGCCTTCTCGGGATCCTGGCGTTCATCGATCCACCAGGTGTGCCGGAGGCCGTATTGCTGCCCGCGGTAGGCCACGAATTGCCAGATCCCCCGCGCCCCGGCGCGCGAAAGCGCCAGCGGCTGGAAGGCGCTTTCCGCTTGCGCCAGGTAGATCAGGTCCTGCGGCAGCCCCTCTTCCCTCAGCACGCGGGAAATCATCTCGCGATAGCGCCCCGCGCGCCGCAGCCCGGTTTCCACGATGGCGCGCCCGCGCGGCGTTTGAAAGAAATTAACAAAGGACAGCACCTGGTCGTTTACCGTCAGCGGCAGGTCGTGGGAAACGTTCTTGGCCGCTTCCTCGGCCCGCTCTTTCAGCCGCGGATCAACCGGAAAGGTCATCTCCGCCACTTCGTCAATCGCCGCGGGAACCGCGGGAGCTTCGCTGAAGCCATCGCCGGCCCGGAAAGCCTGCAGCTCGTAGGCATACACCGTGTCCACCACGCGATGAAACAGTTCGCTCAACCGGGGATCGCCGTTGGGGTCGTATCCGCTCTCCAGCATCCAGTCGACGGCGTCGTCGAAATCCCTGCGCGCGGCTTCGAGGTGGCCGGCCTTGAAATTTTGCTCGCCGGAGGCGAATTTTTCCTGGACCTTCTGGATCAGGTAGTCCTTGCCGTCCGGAACCGCGGGCAACAGCCAGACATAGTGGCGGTGCGGCGGATTCACTACCGGCAAAAGCGCAAGTTCCGCCGGAGCCTGCGGCGCGGCCGCCGGCGCCAGCGCCGGAACTCGTGCCTGCACGGGCTTTTTTCCTGCGTCCTCGCAGCCCAAAAGGCCAAGCGCGAACAGCACGGTGCCTGCGGCAATGTGCAGCCGTTGTGTCATCCCTTCATGGTAAGGAGCCGCTCACCCCAAGGTCAACGCTTTCCGGCGGCCAGGGGGTGACACTCTCAGTACAAGCCGGGACCTTCCTTGGCGCTGTTCCGGGCCTTGCTGATTTGGGATAGACTCGCGCTGGAGGTGATCCCGTGAAGACCAGTGCGCGGCTTGCCGAGGCGAACCGCTTCCGAACGCACGTCGTTTGCCTGCTCGCCTTGCTCCTCGCCTGCGCTTCGGCCGTCTCCTCGCAGCAGAATAGCCTTGCTACTGAAAAGCGCGCCGAAATCGAAAAGGCGGTTTCGAGTTTCATGTCGGCAAACAGCGCGCCCGGGATCGCTGTGGCCGTCGTCCTGGACGGTGAACCAGTATGGTCCGCAGGATTCGGTATGTCGGACCTGGAAGATTCCGCTCCGACAACGTCATCGACACTCTTCCGGCTCGGATCCATTTCCAAACCGATCACCGCCGTCGCCGTTTTACAGCTTTGGGAGCGCGGCAAATTGGATCTCGATGCGCCCGTTCAGAAGTACTGCCCGGCGTTCCCGCGG
>DATNLB010000208.1:0-2514 GCA_035603095.1 Candidatus Acidiferrales bacterium | reverse complement strand
GTTTGAGCCCACGCACCTTCCTTCGAATAGCAAGAGCATCGGTCTCGACATGGGTTTGGAGACGTTGGCCCGACGCTCCGATGGGGTGCCCATCGAAAACCCTCGCTACTATCAGAAGGCGCAAGCAAAACTCCGTCGTGCTCAACGCAGAATAGCACGCCGGCAGAACAAGAATTCGCAACGGCGTCGTAAAGCAATTCTGCTGTTGCAAAAAGCGCACGCTCACGTCGCTAACCAACGTAAAGATTTTCAGCACCAAGAGTCCTACAAACTAGTACGAGATTTCGGAACCATCGTTGTCGAAGACCTGAACGTCAAGGGTCTATCGGGCGGCCTGCTTTCGAAAGCAGTTCACGATGTCGGTTGGTCTTCTTTCACCAATATGTTGTCCTACAAAGCTGAAAACGCTGGCAGGCAACTCTTGAAGGTGGACCCGCAGTATACGAGTCAAGAGTGCCCCAACTGCCACGCCATCGAGAAGAAGCAACTTTCCGAGCGTGTGCATCGTTGCGACTGCGGTCTCACCATCCATCGAGACCAGGCGGCGGCACTCGTAATCTTGGGGCGTGGACTACGCCTTCAAGCGGAAACGAAACCCGAAGTAAGGGTAAGCGTCGCTTGAGAAGCCTCCGGCTAAAGCCGGAGGAGTGGTCACTGATAGATTAGCTGCGCGAGCTCGTGCAGATCGGAGGCCGAGACGTCCGAGATGGCGCAAAATTCCATCCCCTGATGACGCCAGTGAACCCACTGATAACCCTGGCGGGCGCCGGGCGGATGAATGGGCGTGTCCGGCTCCTTGGTGGGCAGAACAAAAACGTTAATGAGGTGCTTGCGGCGCGAATAGACCAGAGCGGCGACATTCTGGCCCCCGAGAACGTCAAGACGCCCGCCGACGAGTGGAAATCCTTCATCCGCAAAATCCTTCACCGGGGGAACAAAGGCGAGCTTGCCATTGAACCAGGGCTTGACGGTGTGCTGGTCGGTGGAAGCTACGTCGGTAAGGTGGCCGGGCTGCAGGGAGCGAACGTGAGCGTCGATGATCTCGGCGGCAGTAAAGGGAGCAGAAGCGGCACTATTCTGCACGCGCGGCCAAGCAAACCAGGAAACTGTTGCGACGATCAGCACCGAAGCGGCAACGGCTAGCCATCGCCAGGACGGAGTCCGCTGCGCAACAGAAGAAGCCGTAGCCCCATCAAGATCGGCGCGGATTTTCTTGCGCAGAGAGAGAGGCGCGCGCTCGTAAAGACTGGCGCCCTGCAAAGACGAACGCAGAGATTCCTCGGCTCCGAGAGCGGTGGCGCACTCGCGGCAGGATTCGAGGTGACGCTCGAATTCCGCGGCACGCGAGGCGTCAAGTTCGCCATCGAGATACCCGTGAAGGACGGTGCGCGTGAAATCACAGCTCACGGGAAGCCTCCTGCGGAGAGGCGTGCGTGAGCGCGCGCTGGAGACGCTGGCGGGCGCGGGCCAGAGCGGACATGACGGTGCCGATGGGGATGGCAGTGATGGACGCAATTTCCTTATAAGAACAGCCTTCCAGTTCGCGAAGAACGAGAACTTCACGAAAACGCGGTGGAAGGGTTTCGAGTGCACGCGTCAAGCGTTCTCGATTGTCTCCGGCAATCGCCAGAGCTTCGGGAGAGGTGCTGGGCTGAGGATGCAATTCCTCGTCGAATTCCGTCATGAGTTCCACAGGGCGATTCTTCTCCAACCAGGTATAGCAAGTATTGCGCACAATCTGCAAAAGCCAGGCGCGCGCGTCCCCCCCGTGAAATCCACGGAAAAAGCGGTAGGCGCGGAGCATGGCCTCTTGTGCAACGTCCTCCGAATCCGCGCGGCTTCTTAGCAGCCACCGCGCCAGATTGAAGGCGGCATCGAGATGCGGCAGCACGAGCAGCTCGAAGCGCGCCCGGTCCTGCGCATCCAACACGTCCGAACCTTTCCCCTGGTCAGAGCCACTCATATGCAGGAACCGCCTAACGGGGCATTTTATTCCCAAATACCCCTTTGATGTGACGAATAAGACAAAAGGTTGGTAAGCGGCTAAATCGGGAATAATTGGCGGCCCCTGGTGGTCTGGACAAGCGAAACACGTCCCATATGCGGCGCGGGCTCCCTGGACTCTCTCACCCGCGCCGCCCTCCAAGAAAATTGGCGGGAACGGGCGGCAATCAATAGTTACGCATACGGGTGTCTTCAGAACTCGAGGAGGAAAAAATGGCGGGTACGGTGAAAGACGAAATTTTGCACGATCACAACCACGACGGGATCGACCGGCGGGGATTCTTGAAGTGCATGGCTTGGGCGGGTACGGGAGCCCTTTGTGTGATGAGCGGTGGCGTATTGAAATCGTACAGCCTCAGCCGCCTACCGGGGCTGAGCCCGAAAGAAGCCATGGGCGAACTGAGCTTTGTGCAGATCAGCGACAGCCACATGGGATTCAATAAACCAGCAAATCCGGACGTTGCCGGCACACTGAAAGCCGCTGTGGACAAGATCAACGCCCTGTCGGCG
>DATNLB010000371.1:0-7200 GCA_035603095.1 Candidatus Acidiferrales bacterium | reverse complement strand
TCGGTGGGTGTCCAGTACGCCACGTTTTTTATTCCGTGCTTTTCGAAGAGCTTCGTGGTGAGCTCGCGAAAGCGCCGGAGCAGATCGTCCAGCTTGCCTTCGTAAGTGTGATAGATCCGTAGCTCGTAAACAGGCGTTGCGGATTGCCCGGAGCCCGCCTTCTCTTGAATCGAGGTCAGCCAGGCCGCTGTTGGGAAGAACGCTGCTACGGGAAGCGATTGAAGCAATGTGCGTCTTTTCATGGCAGCGATTCTAGCAGAGCTTTTGCTTGTTGGGGAGGAAAGCGGTAGAGCGGCACGGATTCGTTTCAAGCGACGCGAGGAGATGACAGCGGGAAAGAAAGAGCGTAAAGGATCTGTTGCCGGCTCCCTACTCTCTAGAAAACAGGAAGCCCGCGATGACATCCTCGGAGGCATTCCAACGATGGTCATCGCGGGCCTATTGCTAGCTTCCAGTTTCCAGGAAGAAGCTATATCACCGGGCCAGGTGCCGTCTGTTCAAAATTGGACACGTGACAAACCAAAGGTCCGACCCAGGAGGAGGTGCGGAAAAGCTTAACGCAGAGCTGCAAAGAAATGATGGCAAACAGAAAAAGGGTGCGGCGGCCATCGCATTCGAAAGGAAGAGAGGGTATAAGAAGAAGGCGCAGAGGAAGCGGGGACGCCCTGCTTTGAAGCGCAGTAGGAGGTAGCTATGCGTGCCGATCAAGTGGAGGTTTCATGGGACTCAGGCAAAGCCAAGTGGCTGGTTCGAATTGTGAACGGTGAAGAAGTGATTCGCCGCTATTGCGATTTGCCAAAGAATGCGGATGAACGCGCGCTTGGCGCAGCGGCCCAGAAGACCGTGCAGGAGGAGGGCTATGAAGCCGATCTTGCGCTGGTAAGCGTGCGCCGGTAGCGCACCCTGCGCGGCTGTCACAATCCTTCCGCTGCGGCCCTTCGGATCCGCTCCGGCAAGGCGGGGTGGCAGAAAAAAAGAGAGCGCGCTGGGTACGCTGCAGGAGAAGAGTGTTCTAAAGTGAACAGTGTTGTGCCCAGGTGTTATCCCACCATAGAGAAACGGGGCTGGATCGCCAGAGTTGGAGATCCCTCTCTATCCCACTCAGGCATTAAACCAAGTCTCGACTTCAAACTGTGTCTCGATCGATCCTCAGGAGGGCAAAATAGAAATGCAAATTCAAATAAAACAATCTTTTTGGGCAACAACGGGGCTTGCCGCAGCGGCGTTGGCAGGCGCTCTGATTTTCATCGGTCCACCGGCGGTTCGCGCCGATGAAGGGGCGTGCCAGCGGCGCATCGCAAAAGCCGATCATCGGCTGCACGAAGCTGCCGAACACCACGGTTGGGAAAGCAGACAGGTGGTAAACGCGCGCCAACAATTGCACGAGGCGCGAGAGTATTGCTGGTCGCACGCACACAAGTGGTGGGACGAAGACAATCATCGTTGGCACACGGACCGCGACTGGGATGATCACGACCATAACCGCGACCACGACCGGCACTAGAATCTAGAGCGGACTTGTTTTCGAAGGGCGCAGCTGACTGCCGGCTGCGCCTTTTTGTTTGCTCCGCTGGGCTGCCTTTTTCGGACCTCGAGAACGAATCGGGGGGTTACCTGTCCCGTTGGGCAGGATACTTCCAGGAGACAGATTCGCGCGGGACGCTTGCGGGCGAAGAGGGGCCGCGCCGAAAATGGAAGTACTATGAGAAACATCAAAATGCCTTTCCTTTTTACGTTTTTGCTGATGGGTGCGTTGTCCGCGCCGTCGTATGGCCAGCAACGAGTTTTCAATTGGCAGCTCGGCAACGACGAGAGCGTGCGACTGGACCCCGCGAATTATCATGCGGGGCTGACTTATCACCCTGCCGGCGACGGCGGCAACATTCAGGTGGATATCAAATCGCAGCAGCCGGTTACGATCTTCCTGGCGCCCGCCGGAGAGTGGAACCAGGCGCTGCAGCATCCCGAGAATTTGGGTAACTTGCAGCACTTGTGCGAGCGAGAGCATGTGGTGGATACCCGGTATTCGTGTTTCGTGCCGCCAGCTTCGATGACGCTCATTATCCATGACGAGCGATATAGTCCCGATCACGCAGTTTTCGCTGGATTGGGCGCGGTTCTGGACCCGAATAACAAGGTCGAGCGGGCCGTGAGTGAGGGCCTCACTGCGGTATTGACGGCTCACCAGGATTCGGCCCCGCGCCGTTTCAGCGCCCCGAATGACGTGCACATCCAATACTTCCGCTGGTTGTGCGTGGAAAACTGCATCCAGCCGGAGTTTCGGTGGACCGAGCAGGTCAAAGAAAAGTACAACCTTACGTCGTTCCTGAAAGTGTATGGCGGGTTCACGCCGGACCACGACGGCGCGCAAGTGAGCATCAAAATCAAATCCCCCGTGCCGATGGTGGTGGCGATGGTGCCGTCCGATATCGCCAACCAATTGCATGCGAAGCCGGAGATGTTCGAGCCCGCACTGGAGAAAAACGCTTGCCAGCAGCGTGGCGTACAATCCTTGCAGTTCCAGTGCACCTTCAATTTGGCCGATGGCCCGCAGTCGCTGATCGTTGCGCCGGAATCCACCGATCGCGTGCCTCACAAGAAGGCCGAAATCGAAATGCAGTTTGTGAAGTGCGTGGAGAATTGCGCTCTTCTGCAGAGCAAACAGTAAAGCGTTACTCCCCTTTTCGCCGGCTGGTCTCTATGAAGGCGATGGTATCTCTCGCCTGAAGAGCAAAATCCCTTTAGTTCGAGTATGCGCGACTGCACGTCCGTGTGTGGCATCCGGCCTCCTCGTGATGCCTGCAACTCGCTCGAACGAGCGCTGGTCGGAATCCTGAGCAAAGTGCGAATTCTTAGCGGTGGGAGAGTTTTCGCCGTACGGTTGCCAAGCCTATGGCCACTCTGGCCCCAGTAACTTCAAAAAGAGAACAACCCCAGGGGTCAGAGTGACTTAGGCGTCGTGGCAAAGAGTTACGCTGGTTTTCTCTGACCATCAGGTTTTTCTTCGCAATGTGGTTCGGGCTGGTTGTGCTGATCGACTGCCAAGTCGAACGGGATAGCCCTGTTCCCTTTCCCGGATTTCAGGGTTGTACAACGGCGGCGTATCACGGTTAGCGGGCGGTCCAGCCGCCATCGATGAGGAGGGTGTGTCCAGTGATAAGCGAGGCGGCGGGTGAAGCCAGGAAGACCACGGCGCCGGCAACGTCCATGGGAACGCCAATACGGTGCAAGCCGGCAATGCGTTCGATCACGTCGGCGCGGAAGGCTGGGTCGGCGAGCGCGGCGTCCGTGCCCGGTGTAGAGATAAACGTGGGCGCTACGGCGTTCACGGTGATGTTGTGCTTGCCCCACTCGATGGCTAGGCACTTGGTCAGGTGCGAGATCGCCGCTTTAGTCATGCAGTAGACGGACTCTCCAGGCAGGGCCGCGAAGCCCGCCTGCGAACCAAGATTGATGATGCGGCCGCTTTTCTGGCGAATCATGAAGCGCCCTGCCGCCTGGCTGGCGAAGAAGGTGCCCTTGAGATTCACGGCCAGCGTGAGATCAAAATCTTCCTCGCGATAATTTTCCGCGGGATTTTCGGGCGCGATCCCGGCGTTATTGACGAGGATATCGAGGCGGCCGAAGCGGTCAACGGTCTCCTGAACGGCGCGAGAGATTTGGTCGAGGCGGCTTACATCCATTTGCAGAGACAAAGCTTTGCGTCCCATGCTTTGAATCTCGCGAACGAGGTCGGCGGCGGTATTGACATCGCGCAAGCCCAGCGCGACATCGGAACCAGCGTGAGCCAGAGCGAGAGAAATCGCGCGCCCCAATCCACGCGCCGCGCCGGTCACTAGGGACACTTGGCCGATGAGATCGAATCGAGGAAACTCCGTCATGCTGGTTCCTTCCATGGGGCAGGGCGCTCGTCGATTGTTCCGCAAGGATGTTGCTTAGGATTCATGGCGGCGTCAACTTCGGCTCCTCGGAGGCCGCGGGATTGGCGGAAGGAGCGGACGGCGGCGGCGGCCTGGCGCTGGCGTCGACGGCATAGTTGAGGGGCGGATGTCCGCAGCGGAGAGTTGTTAGTCGAGACGCCAGGGAGAGCGCTCGGGCCAGTGGCGCAAGGCTTCGTTGGCCCAAGCGGTCGATTTATCCGTGTGACAGGACGTGCAGGGATTAGGGATTTTGTACTTGTCTGTCATGGCCGGGGAGATGAAGGCGAAAGTGTGAGCGCGAACTTTGACGTCAGCGATAGTGGTCTCGATCTTCGGCATGTGGCAGGAGATGCACTGGCTTCCCGGAGTGCCGGCCTTATGATGGGTGTGCTCCTCGAGCGTGGCGGTGCGGGGGCCGTTGAGAGACATGGGGCCGTGGCAGTCGAGACAGAGTTTGTCAGCTGGCTTTCTTAGCTGAGCGTAGTTGTCGGTGCCGTGAACATCATGGCAAGAAAAGCAGGTGACGCCGCGGCGGTACATGAGGCTTTGCACGAAGTCATTGCCCTGCATGCGGTTCTTATGAGCGGTGCCATCGGGGAAATGCGTGAAGGTCATTTCGCCGAGGGTGTGGTCTTCGAGCTGCCAAAAATCATGGAGCTTGAGTCCGACGCGATAGCCCACCGGCCAGTCGTAATACTTCCCTTCGATGGGGTTGGTCAAAGGGCGTCCTTGTGAATGGCATTGGATGCAAGCGTCATTGGCTTCCACATAGTCCATGCGCGCGGGATTGAGGATGTTGCCGCGCGAGGGATGTTCAACATGGTCGCTGCCGGGACCGTGGCAGCGCTCGCAGCCGACGTTCCACTCCAGGACCTTTTTGGTATGAATGTCGTAGTCGACGGAGTGGCAGCCATCGCATGTGGGGCCGGTGGGACGTTGCATATTGTCCGGAGGATAGAACGGTTCCCACCAATCCGTTCCTTTGGCTACAAAATAGGGACGCCAAACACGGTGGCCGACATCCCACTGCGCCGGCTCCGGAAAATAATCATCGCCGATTTTTGTGAAGTAGCGCTGCTTCCAGAGGCTGCCGTAGACGAACGCTACCTGGTCCTTCGTGAACTTGGCGAGGGGATTTGTGGCGAGATCGGGAATGATGGCCTCGGGATGCTCGTGGGGATCGCGGACAACATTGGCCATGGGCGTTTTCTTCCATCGCTCGTAGATTTGCTGGTGGCATTTTTCGCAGGCCAGCGAGCCCGTGTAGTGCGCGGAAGCGGCCGTTCTTTGCTGTTCGGCTTTCTCCCTGGCTGATGGTTGGCGCAGGTCGCGGATGAAGAGAACGAGTTTCCAGCTATCGTTGTCCTGTTTTTCGTGCGGATGGCTCCAGGCCGGCATGCCCGTGAGACGGACGCCGTTCTTGATGATGTAGCGGATCTGGCCATCGGTAAGATTCTGCGTTTGAGGCGCGCGCAAATCAGGCGGCTTGGGGTAGAGGTTGCGGCCGACTTGGGTCTGGCCGCTGCCGTCGTTGCCGTGGCAGGTCGCGCAACGGTCGATGAAGCTGTCGCGGGCCTCATTGAGCATCTCCGGAGAAGCTTTCAAAGGGTTTTTTTCATGGCGCGCGGCGGCTGGGATGGCCAGATTCCGGACGGTACGAGCGACGAGCTTTTCCAGAGCAGATGGCTCGTCCATGGTGCTGAAGCCGCGGCGAATCAAGACGGCTCCATAGACGGCCACTAGAACCCCGAGCGCGACAAGTACAAGGAGAATTTTTTCCCAACGTTTCATGCCCATCGCTCCTGCGGCTGCAGGCCGGGTCCTGCGCACTTCTGTATAAACTGGCGAACCGCCCTGATTATTTCCGCAATCGATCCTAACTTCAAAGCGGAGAGATTGCACTTGAACCTGCGGCCGAGGCTGGATGGAATGGCGAAAAGAGGCTAGAAGCCTCTTGAAGAACGGAACTCTCGTACGACGACGGCTACGTCCTGGTGCTCGGCATCGACGGCGTAGTTGAGGCGGCGGATGTCGGCGGCGGAGAGTCTGCCGGCGAGATCGGCGAGGGCGGCGCGGAGCAGGGGGAATCGGGCGAGCGTGGATTGGCGGACGATGGGGACGGCGTCGTAAGGCGGGAAGTAGTGGCGGTCGTCTTCGAGGGCGACGAGGCGGAGGGAGTCAATGAGGCCGTCGGTCGAGTTGCCTGCGACGATGTCCACTTGATGGTCCACGAGGGCGCGGTAGATGAGGCCGAGATCCATGACTTTGGGCGATTCGGCGAAATGAAGATTGTAGCGATCGCTCCAGCCGCGGAAGCCGTCAGGGCGCTCGAGGAATTCGTAGCCGACGCCGGCACGCCATTTGGGGGCGATGGGAACGATGTCGGAGATTTTTTGCAGATGGAGATTTTTAGCGTCGTCGCCGCGAATGACCATGGCGAAGGTGTTTTCGAACCCGAGTGGCTCGGTGACTTCGAGATGGAAGCGATCGGAGTAAAGCTGCTTGACACGGTTGTAGACGGCAGCGGAATCAGCTTGCGGTGATTCATTCAAGACGGCAGTGAGAGCGGTGCCGGTGTATTCGACGTAGAGGTCGAGCTCGCCGGCCTGGAGAGCTTTGTGGACAAGGAGGGTGCCGCCGAGGTTGGTCTTGCGAATGACGGGGATGCCGGTGCGCGCTTCGATGTGCTGGGCGAGGAGCTCGGCGAGGATGACTTGTTCGGTAAAGAATTTGGAGCCGATGGTGATTTTGGATTGAGGAGGCTTGTGACAGGCGGAGAGGAAGTAGATGAGGTTAAAGAAATAAAGGAAGCAAAGGAATCGGAGGCGAGCGCGGCGCATGTCAGGAGACCTTCAGTCTGCGTTCGAGGAGGCCGAGGAGGAAGTCGGCGAGGAGAGCGAGTAGCGCGGCGGGGATGGCGCCCGCGAGGATGAGGGCATCACTGACCAGGGCGACGCCGCGGAAGATGAAGGTACCGAGGCCGCCGGCGCCGATGGCGGCGGCGATGGTGGCGACGCCGATAGTGATGATGGTGGCGGTGCGAATGCCGGCGAGAATGACTGCGAGAGCGAGCGGGAAACGCACACGGAAGAGGATTTGCGCCCGGGTCATGCCCATGGCTTCAGCAGCTTCGAGAACCGCGGGGTCAATGCCGGTGAGTCCAACGTAAGTGTTCCGCAGGATGGGCAAAAGGGCGTAAAGGACGAGAGCGACGACGGCAGTACGCTTGCCGATGCCGCCGATGAACGGTATGGGAATGAGGAAGCCGAAGAGGGCGAGG
>DATNLB010000403.1:0-9184 GCA_035603095.1 Candidatus Acidiferrales bacterium | reverse complement strand
TCGCGGGCAACAGCTCCTATGAGCTGTGCGAATCGGATCCCATGAGGCGGCGCTTCATGAATAAAATAGTCGGATTGTGCTTGTTGCTGATCCTGCCGCTGGCAACCGTTGCCGTTGATAACAGCCTTACCGACGGCGGCGCCTAAGTTGCCCGGTACTCAGATGCGCTTCGGATTCATTGGGATCCGCTTTGAAATCTCAGCAAGGAAAAGGAGTCACTGATATGCAGTTTAGTTCGCACAGAGCGCAAGCCGCGTTTCTCACTTTTGTTGTTGCTTTCTTCTCACTGGCCCCTGTCGTCGCGGGGCAGAATGTCACCTACAAGCCTTACATCCAGCCGGGCGACAACGGCCCATTCGGCCCGAAGGATCAAATGGTAATCGCTTGGCAGACGGATGAAGCGTCGCCGAACCCGGGCGCTTTCACGGTGCAGTTCGGCACGAGCGTTTCTTATGGCCAAACCGTGACGCCTCAAGGACGGGTGGTGGATAATTACCTGTCCGCTGATCCCGCGCTCCCCGTGCCGCCCACCGCTTCCGGCCCGCACTCGAATTATGCCGCGGTCCTAAAGGGCTTGGAATACAACACCACTTATTTTTATCAAGTGAGTGGTCCAGGTATGCCGAGCGGCGGCTTCTCATCCCATTTCCACACCCGCAAACGCGGTGACGAATTTTCATTCCTAGTGCAGGGAGACGAAGGCTTCTTTCCCGTCGAACCGAATTCAAGTCCTCTGCGGATCGCCGACTTCGAGGCCCGCATCACCCACCTGATGTACAACGTCCATCACCTCGAAGTTCCCGGCGTGCCCGAGCTCCCCAAGCCGGACCTCGCGCTCAACACCGGCGACAACGTTTATAACAATGGCGCGGAAGGCAGCTATCGCGACTACTGGTTCCCCGTCTGGAACAGCGACGTGGACTCCGATGAGGCCGGCGCTCCCTTCATTCGCAGCATTCCGTTTTACATCGTCGTCGGCAATCACGACATGGGTGCTACCGGCGTGAACGCCAACATGCTAGGCAGTGACAGCGCGGGCCGTTTCACCGGGAACACCGATGGCGGCGACGCGTTGGCGTACTTTAACAACTACTATTTTCCGCTCAATGGGCCGCCGGGAGTCGATACACAATTCACGTGGAACGCCGATACCGTCACGCCCAACGGGATGATCTTCAGTTTCAAAGGCACGTCTTACACTTCGCCCGCGGCTATCGCTGCTTACCGCGCTTCCACAGCGGTTGACTCCGGCAAGGGCGCCAAGCAACAAATCGACCACATGCACAACTTTTCGTTCGACTCTGGCAGCGCCCACTTCGTGTTTCTGGACGCCAACCCGCACCTGTTCGATGGGGTGCTCGACGGGCCAGCCATAACCGCGGCCCCGCAGCTCACCTTTCCTCCATATCCGTCGGTGCTTCGCGATTGGCTGATTCATGATCTTGATTCCAGTTCGCAACCGTGGAAATTCGTGGTGTTTCACCAGCCGGCGTTTTCTTCTGGGAATGCTACGGTCCGGAATAATCAAATGCGCGCGGCCGCAAAGTTCCTCGAGGACCATGGCGTGAATATGGTTTTCAATGGGCACGAGCACAACTACCAACGCACATTCCCCATCCGTGCCAACGCCAACGTCGCCGCTGGGCCTTCGACGCCAGGGCCCGCGGCCGTGTCGATTGACACTTCGTTCGACGGTGTCACGCAAACGGTGCCAGATGGCGTTCTGTACATTGTCGAAGGCGCTGGCGGAAATCGTGATTTCGACGGCGACCTCAATCCCGCCCGCGGTTCCGGCTTGGGTATCGACCAAGACGATTCGGCGACCGGCCGGGGCACACTCGGAACCTTTATGTTCCCAAATGGACCCGCATCGTGGCTCGACACGAACCTGACGAGCATCTCGATGTCGCCGGTGTTTTCTGCCGCGGCCAGCGGTCCGAAAATCACGGCGAAGTTCAAGGCCAAGGTGTTCTCCTTCGCTGACGTGATTGTCAGAGACAACAAACTCACGCTCTACCAAATCACGGAACCGCTGACTTCGTCGTCCTCCGCAACCTCGTCCAACCCAGCCCCGTTCGGGACGGATGTGAACGGAACGCCCCTGAATGACCCTATCCCCGACACGCTAGTCGATCCAGCCACAGGGAACGTTGTCTCGGCGCCCGCAACGGGACCTTCCGCGCTTCTCGACAAGTTCGTTGTGACCAAGCCGGACCTTTCCGAGCGCTTGCGTGTTCGCCTTTCCGCTCCCGACTCTGTAGTCCCAGCCGGGCAACTCACCTACACCCTGACCGTGCACAACGGTTCGTCGCATGGTCTCAACGGTACCCAGGCCGTATTTGAGATTCCCAGCGGCGTAACCTTTATCGCCTCTCCCGACGGCAGCGCGACCCAAGTGGACAGCCAGATCGTGGTTACGATTGGGCGTCTCGACGCTGGGGGCAGCGCCGTCGTACGCATCCAAACTAAGGTCAGTGCCCAAGCTGGCTCTGTGCTCACGGCCACAGCTCTGCTGCGGTCCAGCACCGCTCTCTCGGCCCCAGCCAACGAAGTCCACACAACCGCCAGCGGGGATGAATAGCGCCAAGAAAAAAGGGGGACGCGAACAAGTCTGTTCCTTCTTTGTCGCGTTCCCTCTTCGTTCAGGTAAGGAACGACCGAAGAGAGATCAAAGCGATTGCTCACAGAAGCGAATACTTCAAGCTGCTTCGACGGTGAGTCGCAGACCAATGGCTTTGGTGATCGCAACCAGGGTGGACAACCTTGGGTTGCCGCGAACCGATAAGGCCCTGTAAAGACTCTCACGCTCGACGCCCGCGGCCTTCGCAACTTTGGCGATACCTCGCGCTTGCGCGACATGCCGCAAAGCAATCAGCAGCACTTGGGGTTCATTCTCATCTTCCAACGCCGCCTTGAGATACTCCGCGGCAAATTCCAGGTCTTTTCTGAGCCGCCGCACGATAGCCTCGTCATGGGACGCACTAGCTCTCTGCTTCATGTGGTCCTAGTCCTTCTCTGTAATCCTTGAGGTACGCCAGCCCCCGCTCGATGTCCGCCGACTGTTTTCGTTTATCGCCGCCACAGAGAAGCAATATGCATACTCTCCCGAGCATATAGTAATACACTCGGTATCCTGGCCCCCAATCGACCCGTAGCTCATGCAAACCTTGGCGCAGCGATTTGCAATCTCCGAAGTTTCCGGCAGCGAGCCGGTTGATTCGGCTCGCGATCTTCGCTTGTGTCCGCGCGTCCGCCAACCCAGTCAACCAATCGTCGAACATATCTTTCCCGGCTCTCCCGCAAGGGCGCGGCCTTTGACTTCCTGCGCTTACTCCGCGACCTCTGCGTCTCCGCGTTATCTTTATTCTGCCCTCCCGCAGCACCTTTAAGGGTGCTATCATGCCGTCGTGGGGTGTGTATGTTCGACATCAAGAAAGACATTCAAGCCATGACCACATTCCGGCGCAATCCGGGAGAATTCATGAAGCGCCTCAAGAAAACCAAGAGGCCGCTGATTCTTACCGTTAACGGGAAAGCGGAAGCGGTCGTGCAGGATGCCGAAGCCTATCAGCGCTTGCTCGACATCGCGGCGCAAGCCGATGCCGTTGAAGGAATACGGCAAGGGCTTGAGGACGTAAAGAAGGGTCGCATGCGGCCGGCGCGTGAAGTTCTGGAAATGTTCCGCCGCGTCCATGAAATACCTCGTTAGGCTGACCGCCCGCTCCTTGCGGGACGTGGAAGCAATCTACATCCACGTCGAAGCGGATGCTTCCCAGCACGCGTTGGCTTGGTTCAATCGTCTCGCCAATGCAATTTATAGTTTGGAGCGATTTCCCTTTCGCGGCCCGATCATTCCTGAAAACAAGAGGCTTCGGCACCTCCTTTTTGGAAAGCAACCTCACGTCTACAGAATTATTTACGCTGTGGATAAACGCCATCATGTTGCGACCGTGCTCCACATTCGGCATGGCGTCCGACGCGCGCTTTCGGCAAAGTGAGAAGGCTCCCGGGAGCGTTCTCCACTCCCCGCGTCACGGAAATAGCACTCCACATTCCCATTCGAGAACGCGTCTAAGCTAGACAATTCAGCGGCTCGCGGCAGCGGCAATTTCCGTCTTTCTGGATTGATTCCACAGCTGAATGTACGGCTCCAGGTCCTTCATCATTTTTTGGAATTGCGGGATGTCCAGCGATTGCGCTCCGTCGCTGATGGCTTTCTCCGGCGCTGGGTGCACTTCCACGATTAATCCATCGGCGCCGATCGCCACGCCCGCCCGGCAAAGCGCCGGCACGAGGCTCCGTTTTCCCGTGGCATGGCTTGGGTCCAGAATCACCGGCAAGTGTGTTAATTCATTTAGCGCCGGGATCGCCGCAATGTCGCACGTGTTTCGCGTCACCGTTTCAAACGTGCGAATTCCGCGTTCGCACAAAATCACATCGGGATTTCCGTGCGCCGTGATGTATTCCGCGGACATCAATAGTTCTTTTACCGTGCTGCTCAATCCGCGTTTCAGTAGCACCGGCCGCCCGCATTTTCCCAGTGCCTTCAGCAGCATGAAGTTCTGCATGTTCCGCGCACCCACCTGCATCACGTCCGCGTATTTCGCGATCAAATCTACGTCACGGTCGCTCATCACTTCCGTGATAATTGCCAGTCCCGTGGCCTCTTTCGCCTTCTTCAGCAGCTTCAATCCTTCTTCTTCCATCCCCTGGAAATCGTAGGGCGAAGTCCGCGGCTTGAACGCGCCGCCGCGCAGCATTTTCGCGCCTGCTTTCGCCACGCCTTCCGCGGCCTGCATGATCTGTTTTTCCGATTCCACCGAGCACGGCCCGGCCATCACCACGAATTCGGCGCCGCCGATTTCCGTTCCGTTTATTTTTATTTTTGTTTTACCCGCGCGGAATTCCTTGCTCACGAATTTGTACGGCGCCGAAATCCGGACCACGTTGTCCACCTGCGGCATGGCTTCGATGGATTCCATGCATGCCGTCACATCTCCCACGCCGACCACTCCGATCACCACGCGCTCTTCCCCTTCGATGGAGTGCACCTTGTACCCGAAGTGCTCCACCTGTTTGCGCACTTCATCGATCTCTTCGCGTGTCGCGTGCAGCTTCATGGAAATAATCATGGCTCGATCCTCTCGACTTCCTTTTTTCTTTTCCGCAAAACTCTTCCTGAAAACACTTTCGCAAAATAAAAAACCCACTCGGCTGCGAGTGGGTCGGATCTTTTTTCCTGCTGAATCCGCTTACAGAAACGCCCCTCGCCACCTAGTTGGGTGGACCGCTAAATCGAAACCAATACGAGTGGGCCATGCAAATCATGGGAATAGTGTATTTCGTCTCTTTCCCGTACACAACAAATTCTTTCGGCATACAGGACCGTCATTAAATTCTATGCGAACCTCAGAAAAACAGCACCGCAATGCGATAGCGCGCGAATCCCGATGTCCGATTCGCGCGGCATGCTCCCACCGCCGCTTTGCTATAAGGCTCGTTCCGGATCTTCCGCTCGAGAACTTCTGGCAATTTTTCCAGGTCAGTCGCCTCAAATCGAATCATCGCTCTTGCCGACGTCCCGGAGAATCCCGCATCGGTCTCGCATGTTTTTCGCGCGCCGGCCGTCGCGTTGGCCGGCCGGAATCCCTGCGCGGCGAGCAATGAAACCACTTTCTGTTCCTGCTGCTCGACACTTAGATCCGGGACAAACTGAGAAAAATCCTGGACGGCGAAGAGGCCTCCCGGCCCGCGCACCGCGGCGATGCCAACGGAGGTGAGCCGCGGATCCAGGATATTCTTCCGGTGGCCGGGCGAATCCATCCAACCGGCATGAATGATCCGGGGATTCGGACCGATGGCGATGTTCTCCGCGATGGCACCGAACCGCGCACCAGCTTCGGCAAGGCGGCCCTCCAGGTTGGACTCGCTGGGAAGTTGGTGCTCGAGCCTGTTCAGATTGAGCATGAGGAGGGCGTGGTGGCGGGCGGCTTTGAAGAGGGCGTTATCCCACTGGAGTGCGGAGAGGCCTTGGGCGGTGCGCTCGTGGTTGAGGGCCTCGAAGAGCTGGCGCTCGGAGTCGTTCCTTTGTAATTGCGCGTGCGCGCTCGTCGAAAAGAAAAAAAGAAATGCCGCAGCGAGGAGAAATTTGGAATTCCTCATGCCGATAAGAATCAGCCGCGGACGCGGACGGCGCTGAAGCTGAGAACCACGTGGCCGCCGGGAGTGGGACGGCCGAAGCTCAGCATGGGGCTGAAGCGAGAGAAGAGCAACATCTGGTCAAGCTGGCGCCGGAGTTCCTGGCTGGTTGGACCAGAGATAATTTGATAATCGGTCATATGGCCCTGGGCATCGACGGTGACGTCCAGCAGCAGGCCGTGAGGCAGAGAAAGTTCGAGGTCGTTCTGCTCCGGGGCCCAGGCTTGCGGATAGTCCGAAAGAGAAACCAGCTCGGCGGGGCGCATCAGATTGAGAGCCACATCGTTCTGCACGGCGCGGACGGTAGTGCCCGGCACGATCATCTGCAGCACCAACACGAAAACGAGGATGGCGGAGAAGAATCCGCCGGTGGCCGGAAGGGTCAGGGGGCGGAAAACATTGTCGAGCAAAATTTCGGCACGATCCTTGATGCGGCGCATACGGCTCGGCCAATCCTGCGAATGCTGCGCTTGAGCGGCAGCGACCTTGATGCGCACGGCGAGATCAACAGGCGGAACATTTTTGGGGACACGAGAAAGCATGACGGCCAGCTTGCGGAAGCGTTCCAGTTCCTCGCGGCAAACGCTGCAACCTTCCAGGTGCTGGCGAATCTGAACGCGCTCTGCAACGCGCGCTCCGTCGGTTATAGCATCATCGAGATAACCCGCCAGTTTGGTTCGTACCGTGTTGCACTTCATTGGACACCCTTGCCCGCGGAACTTGCCCGCGGGGACGTACCTTGCGAAGAAATTGTGATTCGCCTTGCGGCGGAAAATGCATCACCGAATGGCGAAGGCTGAGGCTCGGAAACGCTGCCATGCGAAGACGTTTGCGCGTGACTGCCGTGAATCTGGTGCGCGCCCAAAAGCGGCTCAAGAATTTCTTTCAGCGCGCGGCGCCCGCGAAGGATGCGGGACTTCACCGTACCGACGCTGCATTCCAGAACTTCCGAGACTTCCTCGTAACTCAGGCCTTCGAGATCGCGCAAGATCACGGCGCTGCGAAAGACATCGGGAACCTGCTGCAAAGCGGCTTGGACAACGACTCGAATTTCCAGGGACGCGAGCTGATCGAAGGGCGTAGCGCCGAGATCCTGAATCTCGATGCGAGCTTGCCCTTCCTGCGGCTCGGCATCGATGGAAACATTCTTCTGCACGTGGCGTTTGAACCAGCGCTTGTGATTCAGCGCTTCGCGGATGGCGATGCGGTAGAGCCACGTTTTCAAAGAGCTGCCCTGGCGGAAGTTGCGGATGCCGCGGAAGGCCTTCAAGAAAACTTCCTGGGCGCCGTCGGCGGCGTCCGAAGTGTCGCCCAGCATGCCGAGGATAAGGTTATAGACCGGCGCATGATAATGGGTGACGAGCCAGTCGAAGGCCGTCTCCGAGCCGGCTTGCAGCTCGTGGACGAGTTCGGCTTCATCGCGGCCCCAAGAAAGGGCACTAGCCCAATCGGACACTGCCGGCCTTTCCGGCCCGCTGCTGAAATACGGGCCACCCTGCTGTTCGGTCCAACTTTAGAACGATGGACCCAGGCACGACTTGCAAAGGGGACCAAGATCGACCTGTCCCCGATGTCCGCTCAGTATAGTTAGACACCGGGAGGAGCGGAGTTGTTTCCCCGGATGACAAAGAATTCTCGTGCCTTCGCTCATTGTTGCACCAAGGGCGTTCGGCTGCAATGGGACTGAGAACGTCCAAACGTCTGAACGTCGTCGCGTCTGAATTTCCAGGCATCCGAGCGTCGGTGGACCCCACCCCTTTGTTTTTTGTAAGTGTTGCATCTAAAGGACTTAGCCATAGTGGCCCTGAGATGGGAGGCGCGAAAGAAAAAATCGAAGTCAGAGGCCGCCCACCTTCAAAAAAAAACAAGAGCATGGGTCACACCGTTCTTCCAGGTTTGACAATATTCTTGCGCGCGCGAAAAAGCTGAGCTAAGCTTCCTTAGCTAAGGAAACAGCATGACAGTTGTAACCGTGCATCAGGCAAAAACCAACCTCTCGCGGCTCCTCAAGAAGGCTTCCAACGGAGAGGAAATCATCATTGCACGGGGTTCAAAGCCTGTAGCTCGTCTTGTGCCTCTCGGCGAGGTCAAGGGGAAACGCCAGCCGGGCTCTTTGAAAGGCGAACTCCAGGTAGGGCCGGAGTTCTTCGAGCCTCTGCCACCCGAAGAACTTTCCGCATGGGAATAATCAGCGGTGCGCGCTCTGCTGGACACCCATGCATTGCTTTGGTGGTTCTCCGATGATCCGGCGCTCACGCGCCCTGTCCGAAAGATAATCGGGGACATGAAAAACACGGTTGTTGTGAGCGCGGCTTCGGCTTGGGAAATCGCCACCAAGGTGCGTCTAGGCAAGCTACCCACGGGAGCGGGCTTGGCAGCGGATTTTACCGGCTACATCGAGCGAGAGTACTTCCAATTGCTTCCGATTTCTGTCGAGCACGCGCTCCGCGCCGGACTCCTCCCCGGCTCCCACCGGGACCCGTTCGACCGCACGCTCATCGCCCAAGCCCAAGCGGAAAATCTCCCTATCCTTAGCAAAGAAGTTATCTTCGACGCGTTCGGGCTTCGCCGCATTTGGTAAGCCGTTGGCTACCCCACCTGCCGGCTGCGAAATTCCTTACACAGAGTTCACAGAGAACGCAGAGGACACGGAGAAGCGGGCCCAGCCGGGTGCCGAATCGCGTGTGGATTAGGGCTTGGGGGGTTCCTTCGCCGGCGTTTCGGCGGGGGCTGCGGTCCGGTTATACATGATCTTCTTCGTGCCGCCGTCGCAAGTCCCTACGATTTTGCCTTTGGCGTCCTTGTCCTTCGCGACGATATCCAGGGTGTAGCCCTTAACGCCTTTGGCGTCGAGCTTCTTCGCGATTTCATCCTTCAGCTCTTCGCAGGGCTTGGCCGCTTGTGCGTGAGCGGGCACGGAAACAAATAATAGAACGGCAATTGCTGCAAGCAGTTTCATGGTGTGACCTCCGTGGTTGGGATACCG
>DATNLB010000244.1:0-4368 GCA_035603095.1 Candidatus Acidiferrales bacterium | reverse complement strand
ACTTCTCCGGTAAGCACGCGTTACGCGTCCAACTTGACCCATCGTGGCGCCGTCTGGAATCCTCTTCCTATGAGTGACAACCGAGATCGCTCTTGCTCCCGCTGTGTGAATTGCACCAAGTTTCCCCTGGCTGCCATGGTCCTTCCGGGCCATTGCGACGCGGCCAATTTAGTTTAGGATGGGGCAATCTCGTATGGAGGCAAACCTTGGAGGCACCCATGCCCTCTTCCTACACTCCACCTGATATGCGCGGAAAAGTCGCTCTTGTGGCAGGTGCGACCCGGGGGGCCGGCCGAGGAATGGCCGTAGCCTTGGGAGAAGCCGGCGTGACGGTGTACTGCACGGGGCGCAGTTCTCGGGCAACCAGGAGATCGGCACGAACCGCTTCGATGCGGCTGGAGACGATTGAAGAAACGGCGGAGAGGGTGACGGCGCGCGGGGGGCTAGGCATCCCCGCGGTAATCGACCATACCAACCGCGAGGCCGTCCGGATGCTCATCGCCCGGATCGAGAAGGAGAAAGGTAAGCTCGACATCCTGGTCAATAACATCTGGGGTGGAGATTCGCTCCTGGAATTTGGCAAACCCTTTTGGCAGCTCGACCTGCCAAAAGGCTTCCAGATGATGGAAGTCGCGCTTCACACGCACATCATTACGAGCCATTTTGCCGCTCCCCTGCTCATCGAAACTGCGAAAAAATCAAGCGGCGGACTGATCGTGGAAGTGACCGATGGCGATTCGTATCAGTACCGCGGGAATTTATTCTACGACTTGGTGAAGACCAGCGTGATCCGCATGGCGTTTGCCATGGCGCGTGAGTTGCGCCGCAAGAATGTGACGGCACTTGCGCTTACGCCGGGTTTTCTGCGCTCCGAAGTGATGCTGGATCAATTCGGCGTAGCCGAAGCCAATTGGCGGGAGGCCGCGAAGAAGGACCCCAATTTTGAGGAGTCCGAGACGCCGCTGTATTCCGGGCGAGCCGTGGCCGCACTGGCCGCGGATCCCAAAGTCGCGAGCAAGACGGGGCGGGTGTTCAGCTCCTGGGGGCTGTCCGATGAATACGGCTTCTGCGACGCCGACGGCAGGAAACCCCACTGGGGCAATCACTCGAAGAAAAAATACGGCGATGTAATGAAGCCCTGCGACGAAGACTTTTATGAGTACTGGACAGGCGGACTGATGGATTCCATTTTTCCGAATTGGCCTTGAGAGGGGGAACTGACGCGGCGCTAACCAATTTCATCTGGTGTGTAGCCGGACTAGCAGACTAGTGGATGCCACTTGTGCGAGTAGCGCGCCTATCCGGCTTTGGAAGCCGCATTCGCGCTGGATGCGGCGCATGCGACGAAGAGGCCGTAGACGAAATTACCGGAAGCAAAGCCTGCGCGCATAGCCTGGAAGGCCTTGAGATAGGAGACAAACTCGGCGCCGAGTTTCACGGCAAGCGCCCAAAACGCTTTGTCGCGAATGATATCGAGGCACAGGTCCCACGTCTTGGCGCAATTCTCGTTCAGAATTTCGCGATGCATGATTTGCAGGCCGTTTGAAGTCAGGAAACGCTCATAGTCACGCATGTTTTGCAGTTCCACCAGCATGCCCTTTTCGATTGGATGGATAAATTTCCTGGTCTCCACCGGGGTCAGATTTTCTTTTTTGAACCAGTCGGTGATTGCGAAGAGGCCACCGGGCTTCAGGAGTTTAGCGGCAGAAGCAAAAAACTCTTCGCGGCGCTGATAATGGGAGATGGATTCCACGGACCAGAGAAGGTCGAATTGTTTCTCGAAGTGCATCGCTTCGGCGTCCATCAGGAGAAACTTGGCATCGAGTTGCTCCCTGGCCGCAGCCTTGGCCGCCATTTCGACCTGTACCGGGGAAATGGTTATGCCCGTGACGGCAGCGTTATGGTTCTTGGCCAAATAGAGACTGCTGGCGCCGAAGCCGCATCCAATGTCAAGAATATCCGCGCCGGGCTTTACCGGTGCGCGTTGCGCGAGATGCTCGATGAGCTGAAGCTGGGCCTTTTCCTTGGATTCATCCCCACGAATCCAATAGCCATGGTGCAGATGCTCTCCCCAGAAAGAGCGATAGTAAGGACTGAGTACGTCGTAATGTTCGATGATTCTATGCTTATCGTTCGATCGCGGCATAGTGGACGCGTGCAACCACGGGATGTTTCCAGTTCTTGGGCACCGAGTGTATCTCTATTGCACCTGCGGAGAAATTAGAAACCAGAAACAAACCCTGCCGATATCGGCAGCACCTTGGTACCCTAGGTCAATAATTATTTGCAAGTGGTTTGGATGCCGCGGGATAGCAGGCTGCTGGATTCATTCTTGTAACCAACCGCTTTACGTCCAGCATCAAACTGGCTGGTTTTGCGGTAGCGCCATAAGGAGGGATAGTCATGAATTCCAAGCAAGTCGTTCTCATCACCGGTTCGAGCACCGGCTTCGGCAGACTTTTCACCGAAACCCTGGCTCGCAAAGGGCATACGGTTTTCGCGACGATGCGTGATCTCGGGGGCCGCAATGCAAAGAATGTCTCCGAAATCCGCGCGCTTGCGGAAAAGGAGTCACTGCCCATTCACGTCCTTGAGCTGGATGTGACCAACGACGCCTCGGTGGAGCGGGCTGTGAATGCCGCCATTGCCAAAGCCAGCCGCATCGACGTGGCCATCAACAATGCCGGCTACTACCTTTCGGGGCTGGAGGAAGCCGTCACCACCGAACAGGCGCAGCGTCTGATGGACACGAATTTCCTTGGCCCGGTTCGTGTAAATCGCGCCGTCCTTCCGCACATGCGGCGCCAACGCAGCGGCGTGCTCATGCACATCAGCAGCGGCGCTGGCCGCGTGGTTGTTCCTTCTGCGGGTTTCTATTGCGCCAGCAAATTTGCGCTCGAGGCGCTGGCCGAGGCGTACAGCTACGAACTTGCCGCGCAGGGAATTGAATCCGTGATTGTGGAACCCGGCCAGTATGAGACTCCTGTTTTCGGCAATACCGTGAGGGCTGCCGACGAAGCTCGCACTACTACGTATGGTGCTGCCAAGGAGATCCCTGCGAAGGTCAACGCGGCACTTTCTTCCACGGCCGGCAATGCTCAGGAAGTCGCGGACGCCGTTCTGCGGATTATCGAGACTCCTGCGGGAGAGAGGCAGCTGAGGTATTTCGTCAGCCCCCAAGACTTCGGTCTCAACGAGATCAACGCCCTCTCAAAACAAGTGCAAGCCAAGCTGCTGGAAGCCTTTGGCCTTGCTGCCGACACCAAATTCCTCAAAGGCAAAGCGGTCGGCTCCGTCTAGCTCTTCTACGCAGGAACACCATTTCGAAGGATCCGCGAACAAAAGGTTTGCGTTCGAATGGCGCAGCCTGCCGGAGGTATCCTCCGAAGACTCATCCGGCAGGCGCAAAAAGCGATTACTCGTGAGAAGTCGGGCAGTGTGGAGGTCGGGCGCAGAATTTCCCACTTGGCGAGTGACGGGATATAAAGATCGGCCTCCGTCTTGGTGCAATGATGCAGTCCGTCGATCCTTCTTCACGTTGCGAGTTGCTCTGCTATCTCATCGATCCGGTCGGGATAGAGCGCAACATGCCCTTGTAGCGCTCCTGTAATCAAAACAACTTGGTTGGAGATAAAACGCTCCTGGTCATTGATACGATTGCTGTTCGGCGGAGCAGACGCATGTTGTGCGTCAGGCATTCATTCCGCCGTCCACGGTCAGATTCGCGCCGGTAATGTAGGAGGACTCCGGTCCGGCGACAAACGCCACCATCGCGGCGATCTCATCCACACGCCCGTAACGATCAAGCGCTGTGGCGGCCTTCTGCGGCACCGCCCAATCACCCGAGGCGGGATTCAATTCCGTGTCGATTGGGCCCGGCTGCACGTTGTTGACGGTGATGCCTCGGCTCCCGATCTCTCTGGCCAGCGCCTGAGTGAACATCTTGACGGCTCCCTTCGTCCCCGCGTACGGCACAAGCCCGGGCGCCGCGACACGTTCGCCGACGGCCGAACCGATTGTGATGACGCGACCGCCGCTCTTCATGTGCTTCAGCGCCGCCTGAGTCGCGACGTACACGCCACGAACGTTGATGTCGAGCACGCGATCCATCTCTTCCAGCGTCGCCTCCTCGAAAGGCTTTGGAATGGCCGTGCCGGCGTTGTTCACCAGCACATCCAGGCGACCGAAGGTCGCAAACGTCTTTTCGACCGCGGCTTTAACCGCGTCGGCATCGGCGGCGTCCGCCTGAATCGCGATCGCCTTTCGGCCTGCGCGTTCAATCTCCTTGACGACGGACGCCGCCGCGTCGGCACCTTTCGTGTAGGTGATGGCCACGTCCGCTCCGTCCGCGGCCAGACGCTTAGCGAT
>DATNLB010000761.1:0-2202 GCA_035603095.1 Candidatus Acidiferrales bacterium | reverse complement strand
CGAATTTCCCCGTATTTCTTCCTTACTGTTTCATTTTTTTTCATTAAACAACGAGCGAAAGGCGTTTGCTTGCGTTCCAATCATCGCCACCAGACATCACTGTTGCCATCCGCCACCTAGCGATTGATAGAGCTGGACAAGCGCAAGCCGCTCGTTCAGTTGCGCATCGACGAGGTTCAGTTCCGCCGAGAAATAATTTGTTTCGCTGGTCAGCACCTGGAGATAACTTGCGCCACCATTCTTGTAGAGCACCTCGGACAGTTGATTCGTCTGCCGTGCTGCCTGCGTGAGCAATTCCTGTTGCTCGCGGAACTCACGATCTTTTTGAGAAGCGACGAGTGAATTGGAGACCTGTTCGAAGGCGTTCTGGACGGCTTGCTGGTAGGACAGTACTGCCTCCTGATATTGCGCTCGGGTCAGCTTTAGTCCCGATCGGAGAGCTCCGCCTTGAAAGACAGGCTGCGCGACGCTGAGGGCGCCGAACCAAGTCTGGGAGGGTGCGTTGATGAACCGATTCAGCGCGTTGCTTTCTAGCCCTCCCGTCCCAGTGAGGGAGATGCTGGGAAAGAAGGAAGCTTTGGCAACACCAATTTGCGCGTTGGCTGCCACGATGATTTCTTCTGCCTGCCGAACGTCCGGGCGACGTTCGAGCAATTCTGAAGGCAGACCAGCGGGAACGGACTCAGGCACGGGCTGCTCCGTAAGGGCCTGACCGCGGGCAATGGAACCGGGATTTTCGCCAAGCAAGATGCTGAGCAGATTTTCTTGCTGCTGAATTTGTCGCTCAAGATCGGGAATGGTTTCAGAGGCCGTATAAACGAGTTGTTGCGATTGACTTACGTCTAGTCCGGAGTTCGAACCGTGGCTTTCAAGGAACTCTGTTAGTTTCAGGGACTGTTGCCGCGAGGCCAGTGTGCGCTTCGAGATTTCGAGTTGACTGTCGAGCGCCCGAAGCTGGAAATAGGCCGTCGCCACGTTTGCAACGAGGGACGAAATCACCGCCCGCTGCCCCCACTCGCTTGCGAGCATCTGGGCCCGAGCGGCTTCGGTCTGTCGCCGGTATTTTCCCCAAAAGTCGAGATTCCAGATCACGGATAGGTTCAGTTGACCCGCGTTGACTTGGTAGGGGGGAAACTGGTTTGAAGTCTTCCCGTTTTGCTGGCTGAAGATGTCTGCGCCGACGCTGGCTGAGGGAAACTGGTTGGCGCGCGTTATACCGAGTTGCGCCTGAGCCTCTAAGACGCGTGACGCCGCGATGCGAACGTCATAGTTCTGCTGAAGCGCGGTGTGAATCAGGTCCGCCAACACTGGGTCCTGATACACGTCCCACCACTTCTCGTTGCCCAGCGACGCTGCTGCGGCAGGTTGGTCGGGCATAGCGCTGCGATAACCTGTAGGCACGCTGACTGTCGGGCGCTTGTAGTTTGGCCCCATCATGCAGCCGGCTGCCTCCACAACCAGCACGGATAGAATTCCTAAGAGTGCAGTCTTCTTCATAATTCAGTCCCCCAAATTGGGCGCCTCGGCGGGCGCGAGTGGCAATGCTTTCCGTTTCTCAGCGCCTGAGAATTTCTCAACGACGTAGAAGATCGCCGGAACAAAGAATCTGCCGATGAAGGTCTCCGCCAACATGCCTCCGATCACCGTCGTACCGATAATCTGGCGCGCGATTGCGCCTGCTCCGGACGCTATCCATAGCGGCACGCACCCGACAATAAACGCGAGCGCGGTCATCATGAGGGGCCGGAACCGAAGCCTCGCTCCGTCCAGGGCGGCCTCGACCAGAGGCCTGCCGCGTTCGTACTCCTCTTTGGCGAACGCGACGATCAGAATTGAATTCTTGGCGCCCAGACCGATGAGCATCACTAGACCAATCTGGGTGTATACATCGTTCTCCATCTGAACCATGTACGGCGGCAGAAACCAGCCGAGCACAACGCGCCGCAGCCAGAGCGCGACGAGGGCCCCGAACACCGCGACGGGCGTGCTCAGCAGCACGCTCCAGGGAAGCGACCAGCTCTCATAGAGCGCGGCCAACACCAGGAATACGAAGAGCAGCGAGAGGCCAAAGATTGCCCATGCCGGAACCCCTTGGCGGGCTTTCTGCTCTTGATAAGACATGCCCTGGTAGTCGAAGCCCATTTCGTGGGGCATGGTTTGTTTGAAGACATCTTCCAGCGCCGCGGTCGCCTGCTCAGAGCT
>DATNLB010000017.1:0-4053 GCA_035603095.1 Candidatus Acidiferrales bacterium | reverse complement strand
CGCTCTGATCCATGAGCCGGAGCTTTTGTTTTTGGATGAACCGACTGCTGGTCTCGATCCAATCCACCGGCAGGGGATTTGGGATCTCTTGTACAAAGTGACTCAATCGGGAAGGACCGTCTTTGTGACCACTCATTACATGGATGAGGTGGAGCGCTGTTCAGAAGTGGGATTTATCCAGCAGGGCCATTTAGTCGCGAAGGGATCGCCGCGCGATCTAAAGAATCGCTTAGGGGGCGAGCTTCTTGAGGTCCACGTTGAGCCTGCGATGTCAGCCGTTTTGGAGTTGCGGAAATTCCCCCGAGTTGACGGGGTTGATCTGCGGAGCGGTCGCTTGCGAGTGCATGCCGAGGATCCGCATGCTCTGCTGAAGAAATGGCACCGGCGTTGGCCGTTCCCAAATCTGAAATGGCTCGGCTACTCCTGGGTGGAGCCGGATATGGAAGACGTGTTTGTGGCGTTCACCCACGGTCACAATCATCGAGTTCAAGCGGAAACAGCGAGCCCAAAATGAATTTCGTCGACTCCTGGAATGCAATTCTCACCATTGCGTACAAGGAGTTCATCCATATCTGGAGAGATCGCCGAGTTTTACTGGTGATCCTGGTCCTACCGCCGTTTTTTACGATTGTATTTGGGCACGCTTTTGCGGGCTCGGCGATCCGCGATGTACCAACCATGTTCCTCAACGCGGATGGTGATAGCGAAAGCGAAAGATTCGCCGACCTACTTCATGGCCGGGATATTTTCACCGCTTTAGCCGAAGGTAGCGACGACCCGGACAAGGCTCGAAAAGACCTGAATGATCTGCTGCAGAGTCTTAAGGACACTTTTATCTGGACGCCATGGGCCGGAAATCCAGCCGGACCAATTGACCTGGTCAAAGCCGGTAGCGAAGCGGCTATTGTGATACCGCGAGGATGGGGGCAGGCGATTCGCGATGGCAACCCGATCCCCATCCGCGTCATTCTGGACGGATCCGATACGGATACGGCACCGGCAGTCCAAGGGTTGCTTCAACAGGCTTTGGGTGCCTTCCAAGTGAACGAAAGGTTTGAACTCATCAAGAATCTGCCGGCCGAAGTGATTGATGTAGGTGATCAGCTTTCTGCAGAAACGCAGCATGAATTCAACTCGGCTCTCACTCCGTGGCAGGTCAATGCCCTGATTCTTTACAACCCGGGCTTGCAGTTTGTGGATTATGTTGTGCCTGGGTTGGTCGGTCTGATCCTCCAATTGGTTACGGTTACTTTGATCGCGAGTACGATTACTCGGGAGCGGGAAGCTGGCACATTGTCTCAATTGTTAGTGACGCCACTGCGGCAGTCAGAGATTGTAATCGGAAAGGTGTTGCCTTATCTCCTCGTCTCGCTGTTCCTCATCGCCAGCACAATCGCTATCGGACACTTTCATTTTGCTATAAAAATTCATCAGCCCTTCCAGCTATCAGTCATCTGCCTTTTGTTTTTGTTATGTTCGCTTGGTCTGGGACTGTTAGTCTCAGCGCTCTCGAAGACACAAACGCAGGCCATTCAGTTTTCGGTTTTTCTCCTGCTTCCGATAATGCTGTTATCCGGCGCATTCTCTCCTCTGGGGCAACTTCCCTTTAGCGTGCGAATCTTTTCCGAGCTCTTTCCGCTAACCCATTTTTGCCGCGCTTTCCGTAGCGTGAATTTGTTCCGAGCCAACTGGGACTTCATCGGCGGCGACTTAGCGGCTCTCGCCGTCGGTGCCATTGTCACGTGTGTGGGAGCAGCTTATTTGTTGCGGATTGGAGAGGAATAAGGGCAGAACTGACGGGCAACCGCGCGGAGTGGAGCTAGCTAGTCCACCGGGGATGATTGTCGAGAAGGCGCTCTTGTATTCAAAAAGGCTCCTAATCCAGCCCCAATGCCTATTATCAGAAGGTTGGCTCAATCTGGCAGTCCGGACAACGATTGCGGCAATTGGGACACGAAAGCACCTGCCTCGAGGATCCTGTTATCTAGTGCAGTATTTCCGTGACTCGTATAGCAATTATATGCGAATATGGATGGATGGCAATAGGCAGGGTAGTATTGGCACCGTCGGAGCGGCGCGAACTGGAGCGCAGGGCGAGGAGTCGGACCTTGGAAGCAGAAGATTGCCAACGGGCTAAGCTGATTTTGTTACTCGCCAAAGGATATAGTTTTTCGCAAATTTGTCGGCGCTTGGACTGCACTGATCGCTATATCAGTGTGTGGAAGAAAGGTTTTCAACAGGGGCGGCTGAGCGGTCTGGATTCTCGTTATCGGGGTAGTCAGCGGCGAGTACGTACGGCAGAGACTGAGGCTAAAATCTTGGCAGCGACGCGCAAGGGACCGACCGATGGAACTACCCATTGGAGCAGCTACAGGCTGGCAAAACATTTGAGTATTAGTCCGGCTAGCGTTTATCGGGTCTGGCGGCAATACGGCATTCAACCCCATCGGCTGCGGCGCTATATGGCCAGTAACGACCCGGAGTTCGAAGAGAAGGCAGCCGACATTATTGGGTTGTATCTGAAGCCTCCCATCCACGCCGCGGTGTTCTGTGTAGACGAAAAGAGCGCCATTCAAGCCCTTGACCGGCTTGATCCAGTGCTGCCGCTTTCCCCGGGACGTGCCGAGCGTCATGGATTCGAGTACTACCGGCATGGCACCCTCTCGCTTTACGCTGCCCTGGACACCCGTACCGGTGAAGTGCTTGGCAAAACTAGCCCTCGGCATACCAGCACCGAGTTTGTCGAGTTCCTCGACCAGATCCTCACCAGTCAGCCCCCAGGCCGCGAGATCCACATCATCGCCGATAACTTGAGCGCCCATAAAACCAAACAGGTTTCGGCATTTCTCGCAGCTAATCCCAACCTCCGCATCCACTATACCCCAACCTATTCCTCCTGGCTCAACCAAGTTGAAAACTGGTTCTCTAAAATTCAGCGCCAAGTCATCTCGCGCGGCATATTTCACTCCGTCAACGATCTGGCTCGCAAGCTCATGCGTTTCATCCGCAACTATAATAGAACCGCTACTCCCATCCGCTGGACTTTCTCAAATGAAAAACATCGGATATCACCCGCTATATGAGTCGCAGAATTAGTGCACTAGTTGGCGACGCCCAAAGGACTCATGGGTACTATGTGAGTTATGCGTCCCTGATTACCAACCGCTAACAGTTAACAGTTAACAGTTAACAGTTAACAGTTAACTGCTAACCGTTAGCTGCTAATCCCCTACATCACCATTCCACCGTCGACGGTCAGCACTTGGCCGGTGATATATTTCGCTTCCGGGCTTGCGATGAATGCAACGGCGGCAGCGACATCTGCGCTCTCGCCAAATGTTCCAAGCGGAATCAGCTTTCTCAACTCTTCTCGAATGTTTTCGGGAAGCTGCGCTGTCATATCGGTCGCGATGAATCCGGGGGCGATCGCGTTCACCGTCACCTTCCGGCCGGAAATTTCTCGTGCGAGTGCTTTGGTAAGGCCGATCAGGCCGGCTTTGCTGGCCGAATAGTTTACCTGACCAGCTTGTCCGATCAAACCGCTAACCGAGCTGATGTTGACGATTCGACCATACGATTGCCTCATCATCGGCCGCTGAAGATTCTGAATGAAATGAAACGCGCCTTTCAGATTGGTATCCAGAACCTGATCCCAATCTTCCTCGGCCATTCGCATGCTCAGTCGATCTCGGGTGATGCCGGCATTGTTAACCAAAACGTGCACCTTGCCGAACGTCTTCAAAACTTCGCTGCAAAGATCGGCGACCGCTTCGCCGTTGGCCACGTCGACGGCGTAAGCCAATGCGGTTTCGGGTTTTTGCTGATTCAGCTGATCGGCGGTTTTCTGAGCGTTTTCCATCGTGCGGCTAACGACGGCAATTCTGGCGCCTTCAGCGGCGAGCCGCTCGGCGATTGCTTGCCCTATTCCTCGGCCGGCGCCGGTAATAACCGCGACTTGATCAACAAAACGATTCATGACGATCGACTCAAAGCAGACGTTGGCCGCTGGTCAAGGACCAAGGTGAGGGAGGAGGTAGGGCGCTCCGTCCCGGA
>DATNLB010000019.1:0-2905 GCA_035603095.1 Candidatus Acidiferrales bacterium | reverse complement strand
CCCGGCAAGAAATCCGGCGAATTCGTCCCCACCTCCATCCACGATTTCGAAGGCGATCAGACCTACACCGAGAAGCGCGGCCACAATTTCGCTCTTAACGCTACCTTTGACCAGATCAAGCCCGAAGACTACGACGCCCTTATCATCCCCGGCGGCCGCGCGCCGGAATACATTCGCCTGAATCCTCGCGTCATCGAAATCGTTCGTTACTTCTCAAAGGCCAATAAGCCCCTCGCGGCCATCTGTCACGCCGCGCAGGTTCTGGCCGCCGCTGGAGTCCTCAAAGGAAAGAAGTGCAGCGCCTATCCGGCCACCGGCCCTGACGTTACTCTCGCTGGAGGCACGTACGTCGATCTCCCCATGACTGATGCCATCACTGACGGCAATCTCGTCACCGGCCCAGCCTGGCCCGCGCTCAACTCCTGGCTCGCCAAATTCCTCGTGGTCCTCGGCACAAAGATCGTAGCCTAGGTGCAACCGCCAAATTTGTGCATCTCAACCCTGCAAAAAACAAATCTCCGGCTTCGCTCTTCCTAAAAACCTCTTCACAGGTGATAATTTCGTCTTGCGCATTTCACGGAAGGGCGATTCTACAGTTATGGCAAACGGTATCACGAAGAAAGGCGTCATCGGCATCCTAACCGGAGGAGGCGACGTTCCCGGTCTAAACCCCGCTATTCGTGGCGTCACTCTTCGCGCCTTGCGCGAAGGCTATCAGGTCATCGGCATTCGCCATGGCTGGGCCGGACTCGTCGATATGGTCCGCGAGAAGGATTATGACAACTCCGACAATTTCTTCCTCCTCGACGAAGAGACCGTTGATCGCGCCGGCCGCACCGGCGGCACTTTTCTCCATTCTTCCCGCACCAATCCCGGCCGTGTCGCCAAGTCGAGCGTTCCCGCGCATCTCAAGGACAAATTCACCGCTGAGAAAAACGACCTCACCCCTGAAGTCCTCAAAAATCTGGCTTGGCTCGGCATCGACACTCTCATCCCCATCGGCGGCGACGACACGCTGAGCTATGGCGTCCGCCTTCACAAAGAAGGCTTCAAGGTCATCGGCATTCCCAAGACCATGGACAACGACGTCCCCGGCACAGACTACTGCATCGGCTTCAGCACCTGCGTCACGCGCACCATTCAGATGGTCAACAGCCTCCGCACCTCCGCCGGCTCCCATGAGCGTTTCATGGTCATCGAAGTCTTCGGACGCTACGCCGGGTTCACCGCCATGCTTCCCACCATGGCCGGCGCCGCCAATCGCTGCGTCATCCCCGAATATAAATTCAATATCGAGCATCTTACCGAATTGCTCGTCACCGACCGCCGCAAAAATCCCAGCCGCTACTCCATCGTCCTCGTTTCGGAAGGCGCCATGTTCGAAGGCGGCGAAATGGTTTTTGAAGGGGAAGCCACCGACGCCTACGGTCACAAAAAGCTAGGCGGCATCGGCGAAATCGTCGGCGAAAAAATCAAGGACGTTTCCGCTAAATTCAACAACGGCAAGAAAATCGACGTCATCAACCAGAAGCTCGGCTATCTCGTCCGCTGCGGCGATCCCGATGCCATTGACTCCATCGCTCCCATGGCCTACGGCAATCTCGCTCTCGATCTCCTCCTGAAAAGGATCAGCGGCCGTCTCGTCGTCCTCAAGAACGGTCACTACGACAACATTCCCCTCGAAACCGTCACCGCGACCAAGAAGGTCGTCAACGTCAAGGAACAGTACAATACCGACCGCCTTCGCCCGCAATACGCCAGCTTCGAAATGCGCCCCCTCTTCCTTATGACCAACGAAGTGGGATAGTCTCTCTCCCGATCTTTGCCGCAGGCCGCGGCCGCAATCGAGGGATGCCACATCTTCGTACTTGGGATAGACGTTGGTACCGGAGGGACGCGCGCCATCGTTATCGATGGCACCGGCCGTGTCATCTCCTCCGCCACCGCAGAGCACCAGCCGTTCGCTTCGCCGCAGATCGGCTGGGCCGAGCAGCACCCGGAAGACTGGTGGCGTGCCTCCTGCCTTGCGGTTCGCAAGGCCATCGCGAATTCGAATCTCAGCGCCGAAGATATCGCCTGCGTCGGCTTCTCCGGCCAGATGCACGGCGCGGTCCTGCTGGACGAGCAGGGAAGCGTCGTTCGTCCCGCCTTGATCTGGTGCGACGTTCGCACCGAAAAGCAGTGCCGAGATTTGACCACCAAAATCGGCCAGGAACGGCTGATTCAGCTAACCTGCAATCCGGCTTTGGCGAATTTCACGCTCACAAAATTGCTGTGGGTCCGCGAGAATGAGCCCGAGAATTGGAGACGTGTTCGGGCAGTCATGCTTCCCAAGGACTACGTCCGTTTTCGCCTCACCGGAGAACGGGCCACCGATATGGCCGACGCTTCCGGCACTTTGCTTCTCGACGTAGCCCATCGCCGCTGGTCGCGGGAGATGTTGCAGGCTGCCGAAATCGATGAGCGCTTGCTGCCCTCTCTCCACGAATCTCCGAGTGTCTGCGGGAAAATATCTGCAAAGGGGGCCGCGGAAACAGGTTTGCGTGTTGGAACTCCGGTTGTGGCTGGCGCGGGCGATCAAGCCGCCGGCGCCACCGGCATGGGCATCGTCGCGGCTGGAACGGTTAGCGCCACCATTGGCACCTCCGGCGTCGTTTTTGCCGCCACCGATCGGCCCGCGCTCGATCCCCGCGGTCGGGTGCACACGTTTTGCCATGCCATCCCCGGACGCTGGCACGTCATGGGCGTAACGCAGGCCGCCGGGCTCTCCCTGCGTTGGTTTCGTGATACCTTCGCGACGAATTCCAGCGGAGCCCACGAATCTTACGATCGCCTCACCGAGGAAGCCGCCAAAATCCCTGCCGGTTCCGATGGCCTCTTGTGGACGCCCTATCTAATGGGCGAG
>DATNLB010000021.1:0-3797 GCA_035603095.1 Candidatus Acidiferrales bacterium | reverse complement strand
ATTTGATATTCGTGTTGTTGCTGTTCGTGTTGTTGACGGTCGTATTGTTGATGTTCGTGACTTGGTTGTTGTAAACGTTCGTGATCGTCGTGGTGCTGACGTTCGTGTTACTGACGTTCACGCGGTCCACGTAGCCGCGGCTGCTGTTATACCCGGGCACATATACTTCCCTCGGGCCCAGCGGGAACCATCCCACATTGCCGCGGTCACCACCGCCGCCTCCAACTGATATCGACAGTCCAAAATTCGATCCCCCGATGAAGGCTACGAGCGCTGGCGCATACACAGGCTCGATGGCGATCGGCCCAGGCACCCAGCACCAATCTCCGCGGGAAGATATCCAGCGGCCGTAGTGAAACGGCGCGTAACCCCAGGGAGCGTCGTCAACCCAAGTCCAGCCCCATGGTGAAATCCATGCCCAGTGGCCGTCGTGATAAGGAGCCCATTCGCGAGAAACACGGGGCGTCCAAACGTTTCCGTAGGTAGGGTCATCACGCCAACTGCCGTTGTCGTCCAAGTCTTCGTAACCGACGACGTCGGGTGAGACGTACCGTGTTGAGTGCGAACCATCATCATGGCGGTCGCGAGTCACTCCCCAATTGTCAAATTCATCGGCGCCGCCCGCGCTCACGACGTTAGCGCTGATGGAGTCCGTGCCCGTGAATGTGCCTGTCTCACCGGAATGCACCGAGTAAGTCTGCCCGCCGCCGGTCGCTTCACCTTCTCCGCTGCGCACGGTTACAAATGTCGAGTTTCCATCTTCGCTGGCTTGCACTCGATATTGACCGGGCCGCAAGATGGAGAACGCTTGATTGGGCGTGTCCACTTCAAAAATTTCGTCCCTGCCTAGCCGTTGCACCCGAATGTCGAGAATTCCCTGCGTGAGTTGCAGCTGCACTGTGCGGTCATCTAGATTGAGGAAGGAGAAACCTGTGCTGTTATCCAGCCGGATCGTCGCGGACCCAATGCGCAATTCTGCGCGTGCGTCGGTGTCGGCCCAAAGCTTGTCGCCCGTCGTCATGGGCCGGTTTACAACCGCGGAGACCCAATCCGGTTCTCCCGCAGGCTGGAAAGAGACTGCGCCCTGGACGTACTTAAGCCGCGCCACGCGGCCGGGAGGATCGTTCTGATCCGCGGCAGCGTTTTGCGCCAAAGATAGCGCCAGTAGTGCGGCCGCAACTAGCATGCTCGCCAGACTCATCGTTTGTTTCCATTTGCCATTCATAAGCATCGACCTTTCTCTCTCATCTTATTTCTCGCTCAGCACTACTCTTAGGGCTGCACCGGTTTCGATTTCTTGCCCGCTGATTCACGTCGGTTCGTTTGTCAGCCGACGTGGATACGGGAGAGAGAATGAAAAAGTCCAAATACGTTCAAGAGCCACAGCACCACGACAATGACCACGACTGCGTTCAAGATCGACTTGATACTGCCTGCCATGGGGATGAAACGATTCACCAGCCATAGGAGAAATCCCACCACGATCAGGGCGATCAGAATTTGTATGAGAGGCATGTTTTTCTTACCTTTCTGTCTGTGCTGCGAGACACTCCTGCGTCGGCCCCGCGAATTGTTGCAGGCTTTGTCTGGTGCGGAGAACGTGCTGCCTTGCTTCAATTCAGCGAAGGGATCGACTATCGATCCAGACAGACCGTGCTATTTACCTGTTGTTCGACGTCCTCAGTGCTCGTGCGCGTCGTGGAAATCAAGCTGCCGGGGATGGGCTGGCCGAAACTACCGTCCTTTTTCCGCAAAGCAGTCCTCGGCCCATTTTCCACCGCGTCGCCGCGAGACTCTCGCTACGCGGCCCATCGCAGAATCTTCTGGGGTGCCTTCTCCGCAGTCACGAACGGCGGTATAGGAACCGGCAGCTGCGTCGAAATGAGCCCTATCTTCACGCCTGGAGGATTTATCATCGCTTCATGATTCCGAGCCAGGCGATTGTAGTATTCCGCGGTGCTGGCCATGTCCTCGGGCCCGAATCTTGGTAATCGAGGACGAAACAAAATATATAAAGACTGGAAAAGCAAATTCATTTGCCCCCTGCGCCTCCGCTACTTCCGGGCTCGGGTGGATGTGGCGGATCTAACTGCGTTAGCTTGCGACCTGAATGCTAGACTTCTTTAATTTGGGTGTCTGTCCTCTTATATACAGTTTCGCAATTTGTTTGCGCACGGGCTGTCCGTTAGAAAACCTGCGAGCGGTCCGGGTGAATTTATACTTGCTTCTGATCGATGCCACGACTGGTCTTTCCGCAAATACAGGAATGTCCGGCCAGATCATCTGGGCAAGCCGGTTTTCCTTAGTCTTGTCGCGAATCAGAACTGAGGAGTGTTGCGCGAGAGACCAGAGGGCTGTCCCCACTGTAGAATTGTCCGTTGCAAAAGCCCTCTCTAACGTGAGGAGGTGGAGGAGCATTTCGAAGGAGAATCTATACAAGGTAATTACATTCAATTAGTACACTGTTGGCACCTAAAAGGTTCTTGCCTCGATTTGCGTATTTTTGCTAGGCTTTCTTTTGAGGGGCTGTTTCATGCAGGGGGCTACGATCAACAAGAAATCCAGGAGTGTGTCCGCAAACAAAGGCGCATTCGATGCCCAGGCCTTTCTCGATTCGGCTGGCATCGCGAGAAGAGTTAAAACCTTTAAGAGGGCGGAAATTGTCTACACTCAAGGTGATGCCGCTAAGAGCGTTCTGTACTTACAAGAAGGCGGTGTGAAGCTCTCCGTGGTCAGTGAAGTCGGCAAAGAGGCAGTCGTCGCCATTCTGGGACCGGGTGATTTCTTTGGTGAGGGCTGCCTGGCAGGCCAGCCTATTCGCATGGGGACGGCTACCGCGATCACGCCCACCACCGTGATGGTCATTGAGAAGAGTGAAATGTTCAAAGTGCTTCACGAGCAGCATGCCCTCTCCGACCGCTTCATCACTTTCATGCTGGCACGGAACATTCGAATCGAAGAGGACTTGATCGATCAGCTTTTCAACTCGAGCGAGAAGCGCCTCGCCCGCACTCTTCTCTTGCTCGCCCGTTACGGCAAGGAAGACCAGCCCCACGGATTGGTCCCCAAAGTGTCGCAAGAAACGCTCGCGGAAATGGTCGGAACGACACGCTCGCGCGTCAATTTTTTCATGAATAAATTCAGGAAGCTCGGTTTCATCAAATACAACGGTGGTCTTCAGATTAACACTTCGCTGTTGAGCGTCGTGTTGCACGACTAACTCAAACCCCCGTCTCCCTACTAAATGGCGCGGCTGAAACTCACGCTTGTTGGTTTGCTGCGAAGCCGGGAATTCGCATGCTTGAAGTCTAGTTCGTGGAAACCGGCCATTCGCGCACGTGGTCTGACTCTGGCCGATTCCCACGCATGCCGCAATTACCTTGATCGTCTGCTTCTTTGTCTAGCTTGATCGCGATTCCGGCCAGGCACTTTGCCCGCTCAATCAGTTGGAATTCGCTGGCAGACGGGCTGCGTGAAGTGCAAGAGTACATGTCCAGAGATCCAAGCAGTTCGTCATTATCCGTGAGAACTCTTGCGGAACAAAAAGTATGCAGACCAAAAAGCGTTGCGTTCATCGCAATCTCGGCAAGCTCGCTTGCATCCTCCGTAGGGAGGGAAAAAAGCGAAACCACGTTGCCAATCTGGCAATCAAGGGCGCTGCAGATTCTGTTCAGTACTTCCGGAAGGGGCCCATGGATGGAAATCGATTGAAGAAGTTGTTCTTCCGTGTTCAATAAATATTCGATTTTGTCGTCAAAATTGCGGCCGACTTTGGGTGCTTGTGGCCTCTCGCGTGT
>DATNLB010000352.1:0-3679 GCA_035603095.1 Candidatus Acidiferrales bacterium | reverse complement strand
GCCGAATCGAACCCCTTCCGTTGCCGCGAACTCGTTTGTGTGGTGGAGGACGGCGGGCCAGATATACACCCCGAGCCCAACGGCCATCAGAAGGTACGAAGCCCGCAACGCATACAGGCGAAACAGCGAAACTTCGGGTATCGCGCCACGCGATGTCACGTCACCAGATGGAACGAGCGATCCAACAAGGGAGTTCACAGTAAAGCATCCTCGGCATTTCTTTCTCGGCTGCGGTTGTTCATTTGTCTGCCTCCAAATACACGTTCGCTGCTTTCGGTTGCTACACTCGAATGCCGGGTGCTCCAGGTCCCCGGTGCCGCCCCCTATGGTTTTCAGGGCGCGGGTTTTTGTTCTACGAATCGCTCAAGTCTACCCGGGATCATCGACTTTCCGTTGTATGCCTTTGTGAAGCGGACCCGGACTAGCCAGAAAATCAGCAAAATCAGCGGAAGTAGGGTGAGAACCAAATACAAGGTTGTGCTGAATAAAGCCGGGGATAGATATTTTCCGACCCCCACTGTCGAAAGCAACCTCAGCGGGCGGTTTGAGGGTCCCAAGAAAAAAGACCCTGCGGCGATGAACAGCCCAAAGCACATGCGCCAGAGATGCCGCGCGATGCGCTTCGCTCCAAAAACACCGCCGCGCACCACCATGCGAACGTCCCCCGCGGCTGCCAGCAGCATCACCGAACCCATGAAAAAGCTCATTCCCACCGGAACTCCGTCTTGTGAGCTCGCTCCGGTACGCACGACATTAATACCATTCATCCAGGTGAGGATACCGAGAGCCAAGGGAATCAGTAGCAACCCAATCAAAACGGTTCGTTTCCCCGTCTCTGCGCCTGGCGGTCAGCCATGCCGTTCCGATCAGATAAAAGGTGAAAATCCCGCCGCCGATGTTATTTGGTTGATGCCGCACGATGGCAAGGTACACCGCTAAGACAGCCATGGTGAGCATCGATGCGACAAAGACCTTTCCCGCCAGCACATGGCGGGGGGAACCTTTGCGGAAAGACATGGCCGCGGTCCAGACAGCAACCCCAAGGTTCCACCGCAAATATGCACAACCAGTATGGGCGAATAGGACATTGGCCCCTCTTGGAGATATAACGTGGACGGGTGCCCCGGTGTTTCAATCAAACACGGTCAGTGCATCTGAGCGAGGACGGCAACGTCGAACTTTGAATAGTACTTCTTGACGTCGTTGGTCCCGTACTTGGCGCGGAATTTCTCTACCACAGACGACACCTGTTTGCCGTCAGTGACAGGAACAACCTTTAATTCAGCCACCGCGCCGTCCGCATCGATCCGAATCGACGGCTTTTTGAGCACGTTCTTGTACCACTGTGTATCTGACCCCTGCACCGGCAGGAGGTAAAGCTTGTCGTCCTCCAATACGAACCAAACCGGGATTGCGATCGTGCGTCCTGACTTTCTGCCGGTCACAGTGATGTTAATTTCGCGATATCGGGAAAGGCGATCTTTTAGAGCATCGTTCCGAGCTGGCATGTGCACTCCTGGGCGGATGGCCGCGCCTTAATTCCGAAAACGCCTTTTGGGTGCTCCATACGCGAGCTTTGCGTGTGGGGTTTTGACTCTTCTAATCTCGACTCCTGCCTGCCATGCCGAACGCTCAACGGCCCACCATTTTTTGCAGCTCTTCGGGGTACCGAGCACCTTGCACCGCGATCTTTGAGGCTGCTGTCTCCAGTTCGCGGAGATCTTCGGGCGAAAGTTTGACGTTAACGGCTCCGATGTTTTCTTCGAGCCGATGCAGCTTGGTCGTGCCCGGGATCGGCACCATCCACGATTTCTGCGCAAGCAGCCAAGCGAGTGCGATCTGAGCAGGCGTCAGCTTCTTCTGCTGCGCAAATCTGCACACCAGCTCCACTAACGCCTGATTCGCTTTCCGGTTCTCTGGCGTAAAGCGTGGGACGATGTTGCGGAAATCGTTTTTGTCGAACTTCGTATCTTCACTGATCTTTCCGGTAAGGAAGCCTTTGCCAAGAGGGCTGAATGGAACGAACCCGATCCCGAGTTCCTCCAGTGTCGGGATCACCTGCGCTTCAGGCTCTCTCCACCAAAGCGAATATTCACTCTGGAGTGCGGTGACGGGTTGGACTGCGTGCGCGCGGCGGATCGTTTGCACTCCAGCCTCAGAAAGGCCGAAGTGCTTCACCTTACCTTCCCGGATCAAGCCCTTCACTGCTCCTGCCACGTCTTCTATCGGTACGTTGGGATCAACACGGTGCTGATAAAGCAGATCGATGGCATCAACCCTGAGCCGCTTGAGCGAGGCCTCGGCGACCTCCTTGATGTGTTCTGGCCGGCTGTCCAGCCCGGCCTGTTTGCCGGTGTTCGGATCAAGTTTGAACCCGAACTTGGTGGCTATCGCCACTTTTCCGCGGAACGGAGCGAGGGCTTCACCCACGAGTTCTTCGTTCGCGAACGGGCCGTAGACTTCCGCGGTGTCGAAGAATGTGACGCCGCGTTCCACGGCCCTCCGGATGACCGAGATCATCTCCTGCTTTTCTCCGGCTGGACCGTAGCCAAAGCTCATTCCCATGCAGCCCAGACCGATAGCCGAGACTTCCAAATTGCTTTTTCCAAGACTACGCTTCTGCATTGTTCCTCCAGCTGCGCCGCAGGTAGGCGCCACAGATGAAGCTGTGAAACTGGCCTAGCCTCAACGATGAGAAAGTGTAGTCCGTTTACGCTTCGGGCGTTTGCCTATTTCGCGAAAGTTCTTGCCGGGTGCCGCGCCCCACGGTTTCGAGGTTGCGGGTTTTTGTGTTACGAATCGCGCAAATCTAACCGGGATCAGTGACTTTCCATAGCATTGAACAGGGTTTATGCCTTGCGTCTCAAATACGAATCACTCCGGGATCATCCCGATCGTCCTCAGCCACGTCTCCACCAACTGCGGCCATCCGGTTATCGGAAGTTTCGTACGCCGCAGCCCGAACGCATGCCCGCCCTGCGCGTACAGATGCATATGAAGCGCGCACCTAACCAAGCGTGCGCGTAAGAAGACCAGCGAGGGTGCCGAGGGCGGCCACGGTGGCGTAGGCTGCGGCCGCTACTTTCCAGGAGATGGTCTTGCCGACGACGGAAAGCGAGAAGACGCTGATGATGCCGAGGGTGCAAAGTATGGTCACGACGTAAGGAAGCGGGACACCTTTGGTCATGGCAATGTAGGCGATGGCGACGTCGAAGGCCATGGGGACTGGAAGAAACGCTCCGACCAGGGCGACGAGAAGGATGCCACCGATGGTGGCTTGCGCGATGAGCGCCTGGGGAGGAAGAAGTTCGATGACGAGTGCGCCGAGGATGGCGGCGAGAATCATCAACGGAAAGGCGACACGGAAGACGTACCAGAAACTCTTGGCGAAAGAGCGCCCGGTGGAAACGAGCGCTTGCGACCAATTTTCTGCGACGGGGATTTCGATGGGGCAAGCAACGGCGGGCGCAGAGACGCCTTGGCGGGAAGCCACTGCCGGGGCAAAGACGAAAATGAGGAAGAGAACGGTGGCGAGCTTGAGCAGCGCGATAGGCGCGGGAAAAAGCGCGAACGTCATCGCGACGACAACGACGTTGAGCGCGGGAGAAGCAAACATGGCGGCGAGAACGGATTCGGTGCTCATGCCGGAAGCGTAGAGCCCGCGCGCGATGGGGGCGAT
>DATNLB010000140.1:0-3307 GCA_035603095.1 Candidatus Acidiferrales bacterium | reverse complement strand
TCATTGTCCCTCGACACCCTCGATGCCTCAAGCAGCATCGCGATGAGCGCTTCGCCCGTTGGTCGGTAGGATGCAAATTATTGCGCGCGCCTCGCTTGGGGGCGAACTCAGGCCGCGGACCAGGTGCATCGAGTCGTTCCTCATTCATGACTGCCTCCGAATTCCTCCGCAAGCCACAGTACGAATAGAGTGACCGTGAGCACCGCAATTTGCCCGAACGTCAAGGCAATGAGCACCAGGAATGTAGAAAGACTCAATCTCGCCCCCGCAGTTGTGATCCGCGAAAGGGAAGCAAAAAGTTTGCCCTTCAGTTTGACCAAAACTAAAGGATTCTGTGGCAAAAGATCACAAGCGCGCGCTCACCGGATCATAATACCGATTTAGGCCCCAGAAACGATTAAGGGCGCGCCAGTGCGAGCCCGCTTTCAGCAGATCGCGGCAGCGAACTCAGTCACGGGCGTCGCGATGCCTCGCGCGGCACCGCCGAAATGCGCAACGATCTACTGCGCAAATTCATCTACTGTGATGTTTCTGCACCACGTGCGCAGCCTTCAGTAAGATCGTACCATTGCTGCGAATTGGATTCGGATCGGCGTAATAGGTGAACTCAGAGCTAAAAGTCAGAGCTAAAAAGGGGACATTTGGCGGGAATTGAATGGGCATCAGATTGATCACTTACATTCGCCACATACTTTGATACCAGTAAAACCGGATACGCCAATCTACAATTACATTTTCGGAATCGACAGGTGCGCCGAGCGCCGAATGTCGCGCGTCCAAATTTCGACACTGGGAGCATGCACTGTGCAAGGTGCGTCAAACGTGGGGGCTCCGCCATGTACCAGATGCTTCGTCTCACCATTGCGGCTATAGCCGTTGCTTTCGTCAGCTTCCCGGCCAGCGTATCAGCGCAGGTCGTGGCAACACAGATCAAGCTCACGGAGAAGCACGTCGAGGGATTCATCGCCGCGCAGAAGGGCATGTCGGCAGTAGTGGAAAAGATGCAAAGCGCGGCATTTTCGGGTCAAGCTAACGCCAAGTACCAAGCGGAGCTTGAGGCAGTTACCAAGAGGTACGGATTCAAGGATTTTGCGGAGTACGAGGCGGTCGCCGCCAACATCTGGCTGGTGATGGCGCAGATAGATCCACAGACGAAGATGTTCGCTGATCCGCAGATATTGATAAAGAAAGAGATCGAAGACGCAAGCGCTGATAAGACAATTCCGGACAGCGAAAGAAAACAATTGCTTGAGGAGCTCAATCAGGCGCTCAAATCGTCGGAGTCCATCCAATTTCCGAGCAACATCGAGGTCGTACAGAGATACTACGACAAGATCGATGTGACGACCATCGCTGCCTACGACGGCGATAGACTTTCAACTTCGGCCGTCGTGCGCACAATCAGCGAATGATTGGATATCGAATGACAAGCTCGTCCAGGTAGCCGCTATAAGCGCGTGTTGCGTGAGACGACTGCCTGGTCGAATACGAAGCAGACTCCTGACGGCGCCAATCGTTACAGGCTGCGTGCCCGAACGGCCAAACAACTGCGGGGGCGAGATTGAGTCTTTCTACATTCCTGGTGCTCCCAGTTAAGAGCCCTCACTCGCGGTCGGCGCCCTCAATCCGCCTGGAGCGGCCGTTGGAATTCTCCACGGGTTTCTTCGGATAGGGATTTTCCATGTCGGGCGAGGTTTCCTACTTCTCGCGCTTCTTCGTGAAGTTCGTCGAGATCATCGCCGCCGGGGTCGCTAGCGCGATCTGCGCCTATCTGCTAGCGCATTTCGGGGGGGTTCTGCTCTCCTCTCCCACGCCAGCTTCCGCGCCGGTCGCTCCGATCGCTAGCGAGGTCGCCGAGAGCCGCCGCGCCCAGCCGGCCCCGCCCGCCGTTGCGGCTGCTCCTGTCAACGAGCGGCGCACTGTGCCGCAGAAGGATACTGACGCTCCCGCCGCGCAGCTTGCCCCTGACGGCGGGAAGGAAGCCAAGAGGTTACCGCTGCCCAAGCACACAAAGACCGATACGAGCGTGGCCGAGAAGGAGCCTCGTGGCCAGAAATCGGTCGAAGTCCTGACCCGCGCCGCACTAGCCAATATCGACGCCAATCGGCCGGCACCGGTTGACGCGCCGATCGGGTCGGGCCTCAACGACACCCGCGCCCGGGTCGATTCCATCCAGCCTCGTCAGGCCAGCGTGCCGCCGCGTCAGGCCGATGTCGCGCCGCGACCGGTTGACCTTCCGCCCCGCGCCGCCGCCATCAACGCGGCGCAGCCTGCGGCCGACACTCAGCCGCAGCCGGTGCAGCCCCGTCCGGCGATTGGCACCAACCTGCAGCCACGTTCCCCCGACGTCCCGGCCACCGTGGACCCGCAGCCTTCAAGTTCCGCGCCCCAGCCGACTCCGGCCGACCAGGACAAGGACGTGTTCTCCGCCCTCAAACGGATCCCGGATCTGCTGCGGCCCGACCCACCGACGGCCGCCGGCGAAGCCCCGCGTCCGCCCATGCCGGTCGGCACAGCATCACCTGAAAGGGAGTTCGGAAATTGAATCCCGCTCGGCCAAGGTGCCGGTACGGCCGCAGAAACTAGGAGACATCCGTGCCCAGCTCCTTTCAATATCCAGTTGAAAGACACCGCGACTTGCAGCGGAGATGGGGCCGACTGCTCCAACGAACCGCTGCCCCCAATCAGGTTCAAAATACCGTCGGGCTGAGGAAGATTACGATCGACGCGGGGACGCCATGGCCCCGCGAGCGCGCGACGAAGCTTACAGCCGTGCGCATGAAAACGTCCGCTTCCAGACCATAAAAGCCCCGTGGCGGCGCAATGCCGACCGTAGCGCATATTGATGGCGCAGTTCGCTTGGCCATGAACCGGGTGCAGGCCGGAACGAGCTGCTAAGGTAATCCAATCGCGCATGGCGCAGAGTACGCCCGTTCTGGAGTGATCGGATGGCAGATCGGCCAATCTTCCAGCGGCATTTTCGCTTCGGCCTTCCGGTGGGCGCGCCGAGCCACGCTGCAATGGAGCCTCGCCACGGGAATTCGACAGCCGCTGGCAACAGCTAAGTGCCCTACTTGGAAGCCGGATAGGACGGCGGCAGGCTCTCGGTTGTGCCGATCACGACCAAAGGCCGCCCATCCTTGTATTCCGGCGCCGCCTTCACCTGATCTCGCGCGAGATCGAGGGTGATCTGGTCATCCTTGGTGGCAGTGGTCGCAAAGTGGAGCGCGTTCCAATCAACCGCGAACAACCCTCCCGCCCGTGGAGCAAAAAGCTCTAGGTCGCTGCTGTAAAGGGCCGTTCCTTA
>DATNLB010000035.1:0-2131 GCA_035603095.1 Candidatus Acidiferrales bacterium | reverse complement strand
GAGGAGAAATCGTCGACGGCCAGTCTACGATTAAATTGAAAACGACAGATGTGCTTACGTGCATTAGATTAAGAACCCGCTCACATGAAGACAATCGAAGCGCGAATAACCAAGAATATCAAAGAGGATCCCAGCATCGAGGAATGCGATATTTGGAACGTCGAGGCGACGTTTCTTGACCCCTTCCCGAAGACGCTATGCACATCACCGCGGATCCCGGTGAAATTGGGGTTAATCAACTTGAGGCAGCCAGAACGGACAGCACGCGCACTGCCATTACCATACGAACGCAGCGAAAATCACGCTTACAGCCTGGTGAGGTGATTCACCTTCGTTTCGAGTAATATCCTCCGCCAAAAGCCGATGCCTCCGGTGTACTGGTTCAGGTGAATGTCCCTTTTCGGGGTTAAGTTTAAGCTACTTTTCGCTGTGTTAGGTGGTGACTCGTATTGTTGCGTTTGCGGGTGAAAGAAAGTGTGGGCGTGGTCCAAGGTCCCGGCAACTGGAAAGTGGTTAGTGTGAAGAAGAAAGACAGATGGTTCGCAGCGGTGGAGAGTGGCTCCAATTCGCGACTTACCCACAATCGCCTGATTCCGGACCGGTCCGCTGCTGCGACGTAATGGACCTGTGCCAGGCATTCTCGCAGCCGACCGGTCCGGGGCGATTGTGGATAAGTCTGAGCGCCGTTGTGTTGCAACGTTCATCGTGGTGCAGGGTACTGTACGGCGCGTTTCTGTCTGCGGCGTTCCCGGGCTTGCTGAAGTTTTTCATCACGGGCTTGGAGGATGGCCTTGTCACGACCAAGCAGTTTATCCTGCGGAGTGACGTAACCGATTCCGGAGTGCAGGCGCACCGTATTGTAATGGTCAATGAACTGGCCACTCACTCGCAGAGCATCCTGCAGGCAAAGGGGCGTCTTGGGCCGGATGGCCTGCTCTTTAAGCGTGCGATGGAAGCGCTCCAGTTTTCCGTTGCTCTGCGGATAGTGGGGCGAGGTCAACACATGGCTGGTCTGCCAGAGGCGGATAAACTCCTTGAAGTCGCGCGCCACGAATTGGCTGCCGCGGTCGGAGATGATCCGCGGCCGGGCCTGGGGGTAAGCCTCGCGTCCCCGTTGCAGGACGATTTCCGCGTCGGCTTCCTCCATGGAGGTGCGGATATCCCAAGAGACTATGAAACGTGAACAGCCATCCAGCACACTGCATAGATAGTAAAAGGTTCCTGTGATGTTGATGAACGAAAAGTCGATATGCCAATGCTGGTGCGGTTCCAATGGCTGTAGGAAGCCTTTGCCTTTGCGGGATGGTCGACTAAAGCGATCCTGGAGCAGGCCGGCGGCTTTGAGCACCCGGTAGACCGTCGAGGGACTGACCGCCGCCAGGTTGCGGTCCAGCATCATGAACGCCAGGCGCCGGTAGCCTTCCAGCGGATACTCGTAAAAAAAGGCGATAATAGCCTGCCGCTCCCAATCTTCAATTTGATGATCGCGCGGGACCAGGCCGTTGTGCTCATTAACCTTGCCAAAGCGTTGCTGCCAGCGCCCGAATTTGCGCGGGGAAAGCTCAACCCATTCCAAGAACCGGCATACCGGCAGTTCGGTCAACTCTGACCAGTAACGGACGAAGTCGACCACTGCGTCGCGAATGTCATGGGCCACCCAGATCACGGTCAGTTTTCCCCAAGTTCTTTTTTTAGGCGTACCATCTCCTCGACTACTACGGCCAACACTTCATCCTTGCGCTTGAGCTTGCTTTCCATCGCCTCCATGGCCTGTCTTTGCCGGTTCGTACTCCGGGTCCCGCGCTGCCCCTCCAAGGCGGCAGCCGCGTTCTCAAAGAGCGCCTTCTGCCACTGGTAAAACATAGTCGGATGGATCCCTTGCTTCTCACAGATCTCGCTGATCGGCACCTGTTCCAAAAGATGCAGTCGGAGAATCTTCGCCTTCTCTTCCGGACTGTATCGCCTACGCTGTCTCTTGCTCATGCTGCTTTTCCTCGGGTCGTGGAAAAGTAGCTTATTTCAAACCCCTAAAGAGGACATTTCAACTGAAGCAGAACAGATTTCCTCCGCCGTGGCTTCGGGCATCAAGCGAAGAATAAGATAGTAATCCTTTTTCATACAACTCATCCAA
>DATNLB010000044.1:0-3469 GCA_035603095.1 Candidatus Acidiferrales bacterium | reverse complement strand
TAGGAGACATCGTCGGCTCGCCGGGACGGCAGATCGTTCACGATCGCCTCGCGGACATCGTTGCGCAGCGGCAAATCGATTTGGTGATCGCCAACGGCGAGAATTCGGCGTCGGGATTCGGGATCACGCCGAGGCTGGCGGAAGAGCTTCTGAAAATGGGAATCGATGTGCTCACCGGCGGAAATCACAGCTGGGACCGCAAAGAGATCCTGGAATACCTGCCGCACGAGCCGCGGCTGCTGCGACCGGCAAATTTCCCCGAAGGCAATCCTGGCAGCGGGCTCTTTGCCGGAACGGCTAAGAATGGCGTGAAATACGCGGTGCTGAATTTGCAGGGGCGCGTGTTCATGACTCCGATTGACGATCCTTTCCGGAAAGCCGACAGCGAGCTCGCGAAAATTCCACAAGATGTCGCCTTCCTGTTTGTGGACATGCATGCGGAAACCACCAGCGAGAAAATAGCCATGGGCTGGTATCTGGACGGACGCGTGACCGCGGTCGTTGGCACGCATACGCATGTGGCGACCGCCGACGAACACGTTTTGCCGCAAGGCACGGCTTATATCACGGACGTGGGGATGACCGGGCCGCACGGCGGGGTGATTGGGATGGATCGCAACGGTATCATCGGAAAGTTCCTGAACGGCTTGCCCGCGCGGTTCGAGGTCGCTTCCGGCGACGTGCAGATGAATTGCGTCTTGATCGAAACCGACGACGAAGGCCCGCGCAATGCCGCCGGCCGCCTCCGCGCCCGCTCCATCGAACGGCTACGCTTCCGTATTGATTAATCGTCACGGCACGCGGCTGCAACGCGGGGCAACCTGCGCACGTCCGTAGTAATCTGAGGAATCATGCGGCAGAGGTGGGCCCAATCTTGAGAGTTCTTGCGGTGCTGTGTCTGCTGATGTGCGCCGCCGGGAGTGCGGCTGCTCAGGACGAAGACGATCTTACCGCCAGACAGCGGATATTCCCGGGCGTAGGCCCCGGGCTGCGCTCGGTAAAGCGGGGCGCGGATGGACGGTTGTACGTTCTGGCCTCGCCGTCGCCCGGCTTGCTGGTGTTCGACCCACAGGGCAAGCAGGTTCTTTCCATCGGCGAACTTCCCGGAGCCGATGCCGGCGCCAAGAACGGCCACGCATTGATCACTTTCGGCGAGGACTGCGACGGCGCTGCCGACGGAAAGATTTACGTCGCGGACCGTGGCGCAAACCTCATACAGGTTTTCTCCGCCGACGGCACGCTGCTCCGTTCGATTTCCATAAAGGCCCCGATTTCCGTTGCGGCGCTGCCCGAAAGCGAAATTGCGGTGGGTACCCTTCGCGAGCCGCATTTAGTGACCGTTTTCGACAAAAACGGCAGGGACGTGCGCGAGTTCGGCGATCCGGAGCCGCTTGCGGAGCGCGAGGAGTTGAACCGTTATCTGAACATCGGGCAGCTTGCCACGGACGCTCTGGGGCATCTCTACTACGCGTTTGCTTACCTGCCGGAGCCGACGGTGAGGCAATATGACCGCTTGGGCTATGCGGGACAGGACGTACAGTACACCGCTCTGGAGGCCATGCCCGCGGCGCAGGCCGCTCGCAAGGAGATCGAGCGCCAGGAAAGCAAGGGCCAACAACCTTCGTTCAAGCGCATTCTTACCGCGGTCGGCGTCGACCGGACAAATGGGGAAGTCTGGATCGCGTTGTACAACATGCTGCTGCATTTCGATAAGGAAGGAAACCGGCGCGCGACCTATAAAATCTACACGCCACAAGGCGCCCGGCTCGAAGCCAACACCATTCTCGTGGAGAAGGACCGCCTGATCATCGGGAACGACCCGCTCGGCATCTACGAATTCGCCCGGCCCGATAAAAAAAGTCCGCAATAAGCGAAGTTTTCCTCAGGCAAATTTACGCGTGTTCTGTGCAAGGTTCGCGCGCGGCGTGAAAATATATTCACAAATGCCACAAAAATTAGCGTCAAACAATGAAGTTGCATGAACGAAACGCTTGTGGAAAAACTGTGCATGGAGTGTGAACGACGGTGAATGCCCTGTCCTATTTTTCACTTGCCCCCTACGCGTCAATCAGAGACAATCCCGCGCTGACTCATAGCGGCGGTACGTGGGCCGGCAATTCCAGACGGGCCGCGCGCGGAGCGACAGGGGCGAAGTAGAGCGTTCCGGCGCGGGCAAGAATCCCGAAGCCTGAAGAAAGACGCAAATGGACCTGCTTTCCACAGCTTTTTCACAACTGTGGAAATAGCCTAGGGGTTTCTTTTCTCTTCCGATGACGACTGCAACTCAAGTGGGGCGCGAGCGCGAAGCTGTGAATTCCTGGGACAAATTTCTCGATCGGGTGAAATCCCGGGTCAGCATCAACACCTACACGACTTGGTTCCAGCCGACGAGGCTGAACCGGGCCGAGGGCGACACCCTCTATGTCCAGATCCCCACCGCCGTCTTCCGGCAGGTCTTGACGCGCACTTACGGCGAAATCGTCAAGGCCGTCTTTCATGAAGTCGGCACGCCGAACATGAAGGTGCAATACGTGTGCACGGAGGAGGAGCCGGTCCAGCCGGCGCCCGTGGTCTCAGGCGTGAAACAGGCAAAGTTGGATTTTGAGAGCAGCGACCACCAGCTCAACACGCGCTACACGTTCGATTCGTTTGTCGTCGGCAAGTCCAACGAATTCGCGCATGCCGCTTCGCGTGCCGTGGCCGAGCAGCCTTCGAAAGCGTACAACCCGCTGTTCCTCTACGGCGGAGTGGGCATGGGCAAGACGCATTTGATGCATGCCATCGGTCACACCATCAAGAAGCGCAATCCGGCGATGCGGCTGAGTTACGTCAGCGCGGAAAAATTCACCATCGAAGTGATCAATTCGCTTCGTTTTGACCGCATGATCAGTTTCCGCGACCGTTTCCATACCGTGGATGTCCTGCTGGTTGACGATATCCAGTTCATCGCCGGAAAAGAGCGGACGCAGGAAGAGTTTTTTCATACCTTCAATGCGCTCTACGAGCAGCAGAAACAGATCGTCATTTCCTCGGACTGCCTGCCGAAGGACATCAACTCCATCGAAGAGCGGCTGCGGTCGCGGTTTGAATGGGGATTGATTGCGGACATCCAGCCGCCGGACCTCGAGACCAAGATTGCCATTCTGCAGAAAAAGGCGGAGAACGACCGCTTCAGCCTGCCGGACGACGTGGCGGAATACATCGCGCGAGCCATCAAGTCCAACGTGCGAGAGCTCGAAGGCGCGTTGACGCGGCTAATGGCCTACGCCTCGCTGACGGGCGCGACGGTTTCGCTGGCGACTGCGCAGCAAGTGCTGCGGAACATCATTGCTTCGCAGGAAAAGCGCGTTACCATCGACCTGATCCAGAAGCGCGTCAGCGAGCACTTCAATCTGCGGGAGCAGGATCTCAAGGTCCGCAGTAACACGCGTGCCATCGCCTTTCCGCGCCAGGTGGCGATGTATATCGT
>DATNLB010000273.1:0-7232 GCA_035603095.1 Candidatus Acidiferrales bacterium | reverse complement strand
GCCTGCGGTGAAGGTGGCGCCATCACTACTGATGATGAAATCATGGCCCAGCGGATGAAGATGATTCGCGATCACGGCCAGGCAAAGAAGTATTATCACGATATCGAAGGCTACAATGGCCGGCTCGATTCCATTCAGGCGGGATGGTTGTCCGTGAAGCTGCGGCACCTTGCCAAGTGGAACGAATCGCGCCGAGCCCTCGCTCACCGCTATCATGAACTGCTCGGCGAAATGAGGGACGTCGTGGGGATCCCACAGGAAGCAGCGTGGACAAAAGGCGTTTATCACCTGTACGTCGTGCGAGTGCGCGATCGCGAGGCTCTGCAAGCTCACCTTGCCGAAGCTGGAATTGCCACTGGCATCCATTACCCAATTCCGCTTCACTTGCAGAAAGCTTACGAACACCTCGGCTACAAGAAGGGCTCATTCCCGGTCACCGAGCGTGTCGCGGCCGAAATCGTTTCCCTGCCGATGTTTCCGCAACTCAATTACAGCCAGCAGGAGTTGGTCGCAGGGAAAGTTCGAGAATTTTCCGACGCAAGAGTTGCAGTTGCCTGCTGAACTCATCCCGGATCAGGTCACTGATACTTGACTCTACAACCCAGCGAAAAGCTTTCTGCCGGGCCCTTTGCTCCCAGGCTCTGAGTCTCCATAGGAAGCAGCCCCTGGCAAGCCTTCGAGATTAGATACTCCATGCCACGTTTAGACCGATTACTAACTCTCTATGTCAGTTCACCAATCAGGTGCCTGCTTGCCGGCGCTGGTGACAATTTCGTTCCAATTCTGGCGTATCACAGCATTTCAGAAAATCTGTTTGGCTACTCGCATCCGTACTACCAGATCAACACTTCCCCGAAAGTCTTCACGAAGCAAATGAAGTGGCTCAGGAATGAAGGTTATCGGACCCTTGATCTGCATGATTTGCCGGCCGCGTTCAAGAGTGGTTCAGATTTGTCCAAGTGCTTTGTAATCACTTTTGATGACGGATACCGAGACATCCTGACCGCAGGTTGGCCCGTAATGCATCAATGCGGTTTTACGGCTACCGTTTTCCTCGCAACGGACCGAATCCAGACAAACCCCATGCGTATCGAAGGTGCAGATTATTTGACCTGGCAAGATGTGCGAGAACTCGACGCTCAAGGGATCTCTTTTGGATCGCACACTGCATCTCACCCTGATCTTCGTTCGCTGGGACCCGAAGAGATCGACTTTGAGTTAGGTTTCTCAAAGGAAGTGATCGAAGAAAAGCTTGGTGCTCCGGTGACATCATTTGCATACCCGTTCCCCTACCCGGAGGAGGACACTCGCTTTACGCGTTATTTAGCCGACGCATTGGAGAACCACGGATATCAAATTGGAGTGTCCACTGTCATTGGAAGAGCACATGGACGCCGTGACCAATTCTTCCTGCCGCGCCTGCCGGTAAATTCCTGGGATGACGCCCAATTACTGCAATCCAAGCTGCAGGGAGGCTACGATTGGCTGCACTGGCCGCAGTGGTTGCACAAATTCCTGCACCACAATGTTTCGACGATGCAGCGAACAGCTTGGGTCGAGTCGCAAGAAATGAAATAGTGCGGGGTTCTTTGGCGCCCTCCGTGGTGTGAGCGGCGCAAGAATGCAAGACTTCCTGAGCCGAATAGAGTCGAAGATTGAGACGTGTCAGGAATTCTCTACACCATTGTGTACGCATCGAGAATCGTCTGGAAACGTGTAGCGTTCGTCTCGCGGGATGCTGCCGAGCAGCTAGCGGGCTTAAGGCAACTTCCGGTACAGGCTTTGTGAATAACGGCCCTAGAAGTTAGGGATTCTGTCAGGTGGCGGTAGAATTGATTCTTAGCCAAAAATCAGAGGAAGCACAGATGATGACTCCGAAGGTTATCTCGAAACAATCTAGCGGCCCGAGCTCGGAGGCCAGGGAACAGTGCAAAATAGCGGCACGCAAGCTTTTTGCGTATTGCCGGGAAAACAACTGGGCTGGCGATGATCCCTACGACGCCCTGAGCAGTGAGCTCTTTAAGGCCTTGCCCATCCTGAACAGGAGAATTCCCCGTCTGGTACTTACCCAGGCACTTAAGAGGAGTCCGATCAACCTACGGCGATTGTTGCGCATCCCGCAGACGCAGAATCCAAAGGCTCTCGCACTGTTCCTGTCTGCATTTTTGATGTTGACGGAGGAGGAAGCACCGGACCGGGAACAGTTGATTGAGTATATGATCCAGCGGCTGATCGAGCTCCGTTCGCCGAATACTCCGTACTGGTGCTGGGGATACAGTTTCCACTGGCAGGGACGCGGCATGTTAGTACCAATGGGATCACCAAATCTGGTGTGCACATATTTTGTCGCCAATTCGCTTCTGGAAGTGTACGAGCGGTACCGCGACCCTCGGTGTCTCACTATGGCGGTGAGCGCAGCCGAATACATCCTGAATGAGCTTTATTGGACGGACGGCCCGATTGTGAGCTTTAGCTATCCATTACCATCGGTTCGGAGCCAGGTCTATAACGCAAATCTACTGGCTGCCGCATTGTTTTGCCGTGTGCACAAGCACACGGGCGAAAAGAAGTTTCTCGGTCCCGCATTGAATGCGGCGCGGTACGCAGCAGAGCAGCAGCAGCCGGACGGCTACTGGTTCTATGGTGAATTGCCATCGCAACGATGGGTGGACAATTTTCACACTGGGTACAACCTCGGTGCATTGCGATCCATCTCTCGGGATGCAGGGACAAACGAATTCGACGAGCGTATCCGGCGTGGACTTGCATTCTATAAGAATCATTTTTTCCGAGAGGACGGCGCACCCAGGTATTTTCATAACCGGACGTATCCGATCGACACGCACTGCGCAGCCCAGGCGATCATATCGCTGGTTGAGTTCAAGGATCTGGATCCGGGGAATATCCCCCTCGCGGAATCCGTATTGCGGTGGACGATGAAGCACATGTGGGACGATCGAGGCTTTTTCTATTACCGTTTGCTGCGGACGTGCAAGATAAAAACGTCGTACATGAGATGGACACAGGTGTGGATGTTCTTAGCGCTGGTCACGCTGCAGCGTAGCTATGTCGAACCTGTTGAAGCCGTCAAGCACGCACAGCCGGCCGTCGTCGCGGTCTAACAATGGGCAAACTGTCCAAATACGTAGTCATCACCCCAGCGCGGGATGAAGCGCAGTTTATCGAGCTGACGATTCGATCCGTTATTGGCCAGACACTTCTTCCGGTCAAATGGGTGATCGTGAGCGATGGTTCGACTGACGGTACAGACGACATCGTAAAGAAATATATGGCGGAGTATCCGTGGATCGAACTGGTCCGGATGCCGGAGCGTCGCGAAAGGAATTTTGCTGGAAAGGCCCACGCTTTTAATGCCGGTTATGACAAGGTCAAGGAGTTGGAATACGAGGTGATCGGCAACCTGGACGGTGATCTCTCCTTTGACGCAGGCTATTTCTCCTTTCTGCTGCAGAAGATGTCCGCAGATCCGGCGCTCGGAGTGGTAGGGACCCCTTTCACAGAGAACGCAAGCGAAGCCTTCTATGATTACAGCATCGTTGGTCTCGATCACGTATCCGGCGCATGTCAATTGTTTCGCCGTCGGTGCTTCGAGGAAATTGGTGGATACGCACCGATGAAACTCGGCGGCGTCGATTATGTTGCATTAACGACTGCAAGGATGAAGGGTTGGAAGACGAAGACCTTCACCGAAAAGGCCTGCCTGCATCACCGCAAAATGGGGACAGCACAGGCTGGAGTGTTAAAAGCAAAATACAAGATCGGTGTCAAGGATTACGTTTTCGGGGGTCATCCTTTGTGGGAAGTTTTCAGGACGGCCTACCAGATGACAAGAAGGCCGTTCCTTGTTGGAGGGTTGGCGCTGGGGGCAGGCTACGTCGTTGCAGCTGCGCGACGCGAAGAAAGACCCATCCCGATGGAAATGGTAGCGTTCCGCAGGCGCGAACAAATGCAACGACTGAAGAGGTTGTTCTCAGGCAATAGAATCTCACCAATCCAAACGGAACAAGGCGCTGGAGAGTTATCTGGGCTTGACCAACGATTGGCCGGTGAAGCCAGTGCTTCCCGATCAGGAATGCAGGTCGCAGAATCCCTGCAACTTGCTGTCGCGGTGGACAATTCTGCCGAGCATAGCCCTAAAACTGATGCGGAAGGCCTCTTGAACATAAATGCCGATGATTGGGGGCGGGACCGCCTGAACACCGATCGAACCCTTGATTGTGTCATTTGCGGAGCGGTTTCTTCAGTGAGCGCAATGATGTTCATGAAAGATTCGGAGCGATCTGCGGCGATCGCCCGTGAGCGAAGAATTGACACGGGGTTGCATTTAAATCTAACCACAGAATTCTCTGTTGCAGGTTGCCCCTCGCGGCTGATGGAGCATCAGGAACGTCTTGCCAAGTATCTACGGGGACGGCGTCTGGCCCAGACTGTGTTTCACCCTGGACTCATTCGATCTTTCGAATATGTCGTGGCGGCGCAACTCGAGGAATTCGAGCGTCTTTATGGGGCGGCACCGGAACGGATCGACGGTCATCATCACATGCACCTATGTGCGAACGTGCTTCTGGCCAAACTTCTACCTGCGGGCACCATGATCCGCCGAAACTTTTCGTTTCGACCGGGAGAGAAGAGCTTCGGCAACCGTCTCTATCGTAGACTTTTGGACGGGATGCTGTCCCGCCGCCACCGCCTCACCGATTTTTTCTTCTCTCTATCCCCTCTCGAACCCCGAGATCGCCTGCAGCGGATCTTCTCCCTTGCACGCCAATTTGTCGTAGAAGTGGAAACGCATCCTGTCAAGCCGGAAGAATATTCTTTCCTGAGCGCCGGTGAGATTTTCCGATGGACCGGGGATATTCCGATTGCATCCCGTTGTGCCGCGCCCCAGCTCGAACCCATCTGGAAATGAAACGACGCATCCCGCTGTTCCCCAACAACCCTTGGGCGCTTTACAATTTATGTCCTTAACCCCTCCTAAAATGAACAGCGAGACCAAGCATATCTGTGTGTGTATCTGCACCTACAAACGGCCAAAACTTTTGTTGCGTCTTCTTGTGGAAATTGAGAAACAAGAAACCCAGGGGCTGTTTACCTATTCAGTGGTTGTAGCAGATAACGACGGTGCGCGTTCAGCAGAACCAATCGTCTCCCGGTTCACGGAGGCATCCTCGGTTCCCGTAGTCTATTGCGTGCAGCCCGAACAAAACATTGGACGGACTCGAAACATGGCCGTTGAAAATGCGCGGGGGGATTTCATCGCCTTCATTGACGACGATGAGTTCCCTGTCAATCACTGGCTGCTGGATCTGTTTAAGACGTGCAATGCGCATGAAGTGGACGGAGTACTTGGGCCGGTGCGGCGCCACTTTGATGAAGAGCCGCCAAGATGGATCATCAAGGGAAACTTCTATGAGAGGCCCATTTATCCCACGGGGACTCCCGTCGCATGGCGGGAGGGCCGGACGGGCAATGTACTGTTGAAGAAGGAACTCTTCAAAGGCTGCGGGGAACCGTTCAAGCCGGAGTTCCGCGGCGGCGAAGATACGGATTTCTTCAGAAGAATGATCGAAGCGGGACACAAGTTTATCTGGAGCGCAGAGGCGATCGCCTACGAAGTGGTCCCTCCAGCCCGCTGGAAGCGCAGTTTCATGCTCAAGAGAGCCTTGCTAAGAGGTGCTGTCACGCTGAAGCATCCCACGTTTGGGGTAAGGGACGTGGTCAATTCTGTGATTGCGGTGCCGATCTACACGTTGGCTCTGCCGTTTGCTTTTCTCTTGGGACAGCACCGGTTTATGGATCTCTTGATCAGGCTTTTCGACCATCTGGGCAAGCTTCTAGTCCTGGTGGGCTTCAACCCCGTAGAGGGGCATTACATCACGACATAAGAGACATTGAGCCAATTGTCTCGCCGAATGCCCAAACCTATTTGAAATGGCCCTGTGTCGGTTAAGGTAAGCCATACGCGCTCCAATTTTGCGAGGCAGTCGGGAGCTTGGATGGAGACAGGGCGCATCTTGCAACGACACTTACAGCTAGCGCGACAAAAGGAACGATTCATGGCGTCAATGATTGCACTGGGCAGTCGAAGCGTACAGATACACGGACGTTTCATCAAAATCGCGCGTCTAGACGCAGATAGGTATCTTTTCCTAGACGACCCCGAGGCATTCGTCAATGAGCTGCGCCAGGTGCAGCCTCGTCTTGATTTATTCACTTTTCTTCAGAGACTGCCGGAAACCACACCCAAGTTCAAGTATCCGATGGAGTGGGACAATCTTGCTGTTCTACCCATCACCACGTTTGATGAATGGTGGAACAAGCAATTGGGATTCAAGGGTAGGAACAAAGCCAAACAGGCCGGGAAGAAGGGGGTCGTTCTAAGGGAAGTCCCCTTCGACGACGCTCTTGTCCGCGGAATATGGGAAATCTACAACGAGTGCCCGGTTCGCCAGGGACGGCCTTTCAGTCACTTCGGCAAGGACCTGGAGACGGTGCGTCGAGAGTCCGCCACCTACCTGGAACACAGCGTTTTCATCGGAGCCTTTCTGGACGATCAGCTCATAGGTTTCATCAAGATGACGGCAGACGAGACACGCACGCAGGCCAACCTGATGAATATAGTCTCCATGATTCGCCACCGTGACAAAGCCCCTACCAATGCGCTTGTCGCTGAGGCCGTGCGGGCCTGTGCCAATCGCGGAATCCCCAATCTTGTCTATTCCAATTTCGCTTATGGCAGGAGGCAAACGGACAGTGTGAGCGACTTTAAGGAGCGTAATGGCTTCTTTCGTGTTGACCTGCCCCGCTATTATGTTCCCTTGACTCCCCTCGGACGTATAGCCCTGAGCTGCGGGCTACATCGGCCCTTGATCCACTACATCCCGGAATCGCTATTATTTAAAGTTCGGGAACTACGCAACTCCTGGTACATCCGCAAAATGCACTCCAACGCGGAAGCCACCTGAGGGAAATGGACGAATGCCGGGAATCGTAGGTCTCATTACAAACATGCGCGGCGAAGCGGCCCGCAAAGAATTGGCTCTGATGGTTAGTGCCCTTCAGCATGAGCTGTTTTATGTCTCGGGAACCTGGGTTGACGAAAAGTTGGGAATCTATGTTGGCTGGGTCGCGCGCAAAGCCTCCTTTTCGGACGGCATGCCACTGGTAAATGAAAAAGGCGGCCGGACGCTCGTGTTCAGCGGGGAGGAATT
>DATNLB010000053.1:0-3112 GCA_035603095.1 Candidatus Acidiferrales bacterium | reverse complement strand
GGGGGCCAGCAGGGGGCGCGGAACCAGGAGCGGGCGGCTGAGTATAGGAAGTTGGGGCGGTATCTTTTTCGATAGTCATGCGGAATTCGTAAAGGGTGCAGGCGTTCTTGGCGTCTTTGGGAGAAATGCGTTCCGGGACTGGCTGAGTGCATTCGAACTGCGCGCCGGAATCGAAAAAGCGGCACTGTTTGCAGCAGTGCAATTCGAACTGGCATTTGGGACACGTGCCATTGGGATCGAAGCCGGGAGTGAGAACGGCGCCGCAATTAGCACATCGCGCGCGCGTGACGGTGCCCACCATGCGGGGGGTGCGCGGGCCGAACTGATCGGCGCCGCGCGGTCCGCCAGAGGGCGGCTTGCGGTCGTGCGACTTATCCTTCTTGTCTTGCTTTTCCGCGTCCCGGTAACCGCGGTGGCTGTACTTTCGATCCACAAAGGCCTCCGTCCGCCCGTTTCGACGGACTGCCACAACTACAACCCGTGCTTATGCGCTGTCGCGCTTGCCAGCTTGGCTTGTATCCAATCGGATTGTTACACTCGGCCGGACCGCGCAATCATTCCCTAGAGTTTGCTTGCAGAAATGCGTAAGTCCAACGAGCAGGAGATGGGACATCTATGTTTGTAGCCCTCTGGGAGTACGAAGTCAAGCCGGGTTGTGAAGAAAGATTCGAGAACGCCTATGGCCCGCATGGGGACTGGGTACGGCTCTTCCGGAGCGACTCGAACTACCGCGAGACTCGTCTTCTGGGTGATCCCTTTCGTCCTGCGATTTACCTCACCCTCGATTTCTGGAATTCCCGTGAAGCCTACGAACAGTTCATGGCCATCCACAAAGACATGTACAAAATGCTGGACGCAGCGGCGGAAGAGTTAACGAGCAGGGAGCGTCGAATCGGTTGGTACGAGTTGGTTGCGCCGTGAATTACAGTCGCCTCATGGTTTTCAGTTGTTAGTCGTTAGATGCTAGTTCCTGCTCCTTTGGTTTTTTTTTGCTTTTGGGTTGTTTGTTATCGGCTGCCCGTTACAATGTTCGGCTTCCCAGCCACATGGCCATGAATCCATCCGGCTCTAGATCTGGTTGCAGAAATTTTCTGGGTGCGCCCGCAGTGCGCAGCAGAGCTTCGGCGGCCAAGTAGCCGCTGCGCACGGCACCTTCCATAGTGGCGGGCCAGCCGGTGTCCGTCCAATCGCCCGCCAGGAACAAACGTGGCAGGGAGGTCTGCTGTTTGGGACGCCAGCGATCGACTCCCGGCTCCGGGGAAAACGTCGCCGCGGCTTCTTTTATGACGGTGGCCTTCAGCAATTCGGCGTCACGAGCCGCGGGCAGAGCCTGCCAGACTTCTCGTAAACAGAGGTCGATGATCTCCTGGCGCGGCTTCGGCAGCAAATCGTAAGACGCGCTGATGACCAGTTGCAGGTACTGTCCCGCGGGGACGGTCTTCTCTTTTACGTTCGAATCAGCGTAGAGGGCGGTCTTATTGAAGATCCACTGGGTGGTGGTGTCCAGGAGCGTCAAGAACGGCTCATCCATGACCGGCCGGTCAAACCAGAAGTGCACGCCGGTGATCGGAGCGACTTTGATTCTGTCCAGATTTGCGAGCGACGGAACACTCTGCTTCACGCTCTCCGGAAGCAGCTCCGCCAGGGCGGTGTGGGGCACTGCGAATAGGTAAGCATCGGCCGTTTCTTCGCGCCCTTCGTCGAAGCGAACTCCGGAGAGTTCGCCATTTTCCATTTTCAGGCCGCGTACCGGAGCGCGCAGAATCACTTCCCCGCCGCGGCGCTCGATTTCCGACTTGCATCCATCGTAAAGACTTGCGAGCGGCACAGATGGCACTCCCATGCGATAACCGGTGCTATTGGAAAGGAAGGCTTTCCAGAAAACGTCGACGCCGAAGCGCGCGTCGGTGCGATCCAGTTCCTCGTCGAGAGCGCTGACGAGGACAACGCGCCAGAAACGTTCGATGGCGCGTTTCGTTTGGCGGCGGCGGCGGAGCCACTCGAGCATGGAGATGCCGCCGTTTTCCTGGAGGTCCGACGGATTACCCTTGGTCCGCAGAATATCGAGCATGGCTCGCGCGATGGAAAGCTTGTCCAGCAGAGCCAGCGGGGCAAAGGCCGCGAACGATGCGGTGAGATGAAACGGCGCGGGCAGGAACCCGGCTTGCATCTCGCCATGGCGGCCTTGGGGATCCAGGAAGAGGAGGCGCTCGAAGAACTTGATTTTGCCGGCGGCGCCAATACGTGTGTAGAAATTTTCGAGATTTGTGCAGCATCCCAGAGTCACGTGCTGACAATTGTCGACATGCTCGCCGTCGGGCAACACGTAAGACGTTGCGCGGCCGCCAAGAAAGGGACGCTGTTCAAACAGACGTACGCGCCAGCCGGATTCAGCCAGCGCGATGCCGGCTGCCAGTCCCGCCAGCCCGCCGCCGATCACGATCACGCTTTTCAAGGATATTCTCTTCCGTGTGGCGGCCGAAGCGCGCCTTGGCAACGAACATCATCTTTTCCGCTTTGGGAAGCCGCACCCGCTGGCCGAAGACGGCGAAGTCCAGAAACTCAATACGCGCGAGCAAGGCGCTGTAAGTATGAACCAGCAGCCACAAGGCTCCGCGGCTGTCCGCATCGATGAGCCCGAGCAAGGCAGAACCTTCTTCATAGAGTTGCCAGGCGCGTTCGGCTTCGAAGCGGAGCAATTCGCGAATGCCGAGAGTTGCTTCGTTGCGGTCAAAATCTTCCGGTGAAACTCCGTAACGCTGCAGATCTTCTTCAGGGAGATAGACGCGCCCGAGTTTGTGATCCTCGTGTACGTCCCGAATGATGTTCGTCAATTGAAAGGCAAGGCCCAGCTTTTCCGCCAGGTCGAGAGCACGCGCGTCGCTGAAGCCGAACACGTGCGTGCAGGTGAGTCCAACCGTGCCGGCTACACGATAGCAATACTCGCGGAGGCGGTCGAAGGTCGGGTACTTCTGCACCGTCAAATCCATCTCGGCGCCGCTGATCAGGTCGTGAAGATAGCGCGCCGGCATTTTGTAGCGGTGCATGGTGTCCACGAGCGCGGGCAGAACTTCGGCCTCGCCGTACGAGGCCTCAGGCAAAGGCTTCACGG
>DATNLB010000060.1:0-7985 GCA_035603095.1 Candidatus Acidiferrales bacterium | reverse complement strand
ACATTTCCAATGAATGACTAGGTTGTCACCGATTCTGCGATGCGGATTGTGGAGGAGAGGTCCGGGCGTCACCTCTTCTGCTTATCAGCAAGAACACAAAGATTGCGAAGAAACACACAAGGATGAGAACCGGACCAACTTTACTTTGCCGTCTTGATTCCATATTAGCCCCCGAAGGAATTAAAACAACGTCTACAACAATCATCCGGTCAATCCGGCCATAAAGATAGCTGGCCTTAAGTACAATTTCGGGTCACAGTCCGCGGAGCACAGGTCGGACGAATCCGACAAAATACGGCAACAAAGACAGACTGTTTTGGAACAGCCATCGCATAAGTCGCGGCGGGGACGTCAAGCCATCCAAGCAAGTAGATTTGCGAGCGTCGCGCTCTCGGTCGAAGCCGTTCCGCGGGGCATGGAAGGTCCAATAGCCACGGCTTGCGAGTGATTCTCAAACCACGCCAAGAAGGAAGATTGCTCTGCTCCGGCCAAGCTTCGTTGGTTGATCCAGTTGTAGTACGCGCCCATGTCACCGTCAACGAGAGAGCCCATGGGGTCAAGCTCGGCATTGGCAGGATTCGCCAAGAGCAATGCGTTCATCGGCTTTTGCCGCTGCCGCGGAGCGAAGCGGACCAACAACGTAAGCGGCTGCGCCCGGCGGAGAACTTCGCGCGCGGTCCATTGCACGAACGTCGTGCTGAAAATCTGTGTCCCTGAACCCTCGGTTAGAATCCTCAGTTGGAAACGATTGAGGATCGGGTCGCCCTCTTTGCTGAAACCAAGATCCTCGGGGCGCATTCGGGCAAGGAGTGAACGCAATTTCTCGGGACCTATGCCGGGCTTCTCGATCTCGTTTCGAATCCTGGCGGATAAGGCCACTCGTGCCGCCCCCAGGGCGGCGTAGGAAATGCAAGCCACCGCGGGGTGGGGAGAAGCTGCCTGTCCCCCGTCAACGTACCAGTGGCCATACGCGGTAGGAAGACTCTTGGCTCTTGCTGTGACAGCATTTAAGAGAGTATTGAGTCCGTTTTCCGGTTTAATCCGGTCGAAGTATGTCCCGTAAGATCGCAGCTTTTGAAACAGAGGCTTTTCGTATTCATCTACGCCCTTGCCGATGACCGCTATGCCTAATCGTGGCGCAGGAGGGGAGTCCGCGGGGACAACCTTGCGAAGGCGATCACCGTAGGCGACAGCAGCGTTCCGGAAGTCGTCCAATTGCTGCGAAGACCAGAGGAAAGCCGAAAGTTGTTCCACAAACTGAGCGGGATCACTTACCCAGTCCATCGCTTCCAGACTGGGCGAAAGGCGAATCTGCGCGAAGCCGCTCAACCAGTCATTTGTTTCCTGGGTGGAAAGGGAATTTAGGTTTGCTAACTCTTTTTCGATCGTTCTGCGTTCGGACGGAAACCTGAAATCGTACTCGATGATTTCTCGCAAAAGATTGGGCAGGAAAGTCAGCGGCAAGCGCCGAAAGACCGAGAGGCTTCCAACGGCGAGTTTCCTGGCCTCTGGAGGGTAGCCATCAAAATTATCCGCAGTGAGTTCGGCAGGAAGCATACCGATTTACAAGAGTTCCTCCACGGGCGTTCCTTGCGAAAGCGAAGGAGAAAATCCCATCAGGGCTCCGACCGTCGGCACGAGATCGATCGATTGAATCGGACGGTCGAACACTCGCCCCGCCCGAACTCCTGCTCCCAGCACCATCATCCAAGTAGTCCGGGAGGAAGCGTCCCCGGTGCGATGATGTTGAAATCCGTTGCCGCCCCCGTCGTCATCAGCGTCGCGCCCAAAGTCCGGAAGAATGAAGAGTGTCGTCTTGCCGGCATATTCAGGGTCGTTCTGGATCGTGTTCCACAGCTCAGCACACAGGCGGTCCGTGCGGCGTATGCCCTCGATGTAGAGGGAGTAAGCTCCGGCGTGAGCGATATCGATATCGTGCATGGTGATCCATAGGAGGCTCGGCGCTAACTGCTTCATCAGGCGGCGCGCTATATACACGGAGAGCTCGTCGGGACTCGATAAGGTCAGGGCGTGAGCCCTAAAGTCACTCGCCGATAGATTGAGGATGGCATCCAGTTGCTGCAACTCGAACTCATGTCCCGCAAGCTCCGGAGTAAAGTAAGGGCTTTCATAGTTGTCGCGGAGTAAGTGCTCATGTTCACCTGGCTTACCGGACAAAGCCGCGGCTAAGAGGCGCTTGGGAAGAATAACGCCAGCCCCCAAGCCGGCCCCATAGTGGCGATGGCCGCTTTCTCCGATGCGGTGAAAGCCGTTGCTCGGCGCGACGACCCACGCATCAGAAGCGGGCCGCCTCAAATCCTTCCGAAAATATTCAAAAACCGTGGGGTTTTCAGGAGGAACAGCAGAAAAATTGTTGAAAGTTTCGTAGCGGCCCGTCGCCAAGCTTGCCGTGGCGACATAGTGGCCGAGGATTCCTCGATTGACAACCTGCGCAAAAAAGGCTGATTGAGGGATCAACTCGCGAATGAGGTGAGGGATATTCTCTTGCCCCTCTGGGGCAAGCGTCTCCTGGTCACGCGCGCCGCCGCCAAAAGTGACGACTACGACCTTTCTCCTTTTTGCAGGGATTCCCGTATAGGGTAGCAGGCTCGAGGCCATCAGCCCGCTTCCGAACGAAAGGCCTGCTGCGGCGCGCAAGAACTCGCGGCGTGTAAAGGCGAGTTGCCGTCCAAGATCTTGGGCACGCAACCCTTCCGATGTGCACCGATTGGTTGTAACTAGAGGTGAGACCAGGGAATTCATTGCCTACCTCGCGATTACGTTTCCAAGCAGTTTGATTCAAGAGCCCCTCTCACTGCAACAGCTATGATGCATGCAACATACCGCTGTGATTTCACCGCCAAAAAGTTGCAATTTCCTCGAGGGTCCTGCCTTTGGTTTCGGGTAAACGAGCTTTGATAAAAAGGAAACCGGCAAGGCAGATCCCCGCATAGATCCAGAAAGTCATGGCCGCGGCCAGAGCATTATTCAAAAAGCGGAAACGTGTAGGTAAGAATGAAACTCGCGATTCGACCTTGGCTAGATCTGCAAAGCGAGTGTTGCAACTCAAGGCGCCTGAAGAGAAAAAAGCGCGGCTTGAGCCCCTTCCAGGTTCACTGAGAACTTGTCAAGCGCCGCAAAAGAAGTCCCGTTCCAGAGATCCGTGATGCGATAGCGTATGCGCGGGCTGAGACCGGCTCGCGCGAGGTCAATGTGCTTTGTAACAGGCTCCTGCTGGTAATTAAACACCGCCAAATACCAAGTCGCCCCCTTGCGGTACACAAATTCATCCGTCGCACGATCTCCAGTGTTGTTTTCCACGGGGCGGAACGTCTTTCCCATGCGGGCAACGGCAAGGATCGCGGGGCGTGTGAGCAGGTCGCGCGCCCGATCCCGCGCGGATAGATTCCCCGCGAGAGCGTCGCTGTCAAGAAACATGCCAACGATGGCGGAAGCGGTTATTCGGCTTACTGCCTCGTTGGCAGTATTCCGTCCGACCACCACAAGGTCACCGTCGTTATAGCGATAGTATTTGTCCAACCACCAGCCGTAGGTCACCGAGTTCAGCATGTATTCGATATCTTTGATGGAGCCAGCTGCGTCGCAGGAAATGCGACGCGAATGCGCGTATTCGGCGCCTGGAAATAACGGAGCGATGGACAAACTAACAAACATCCGGCCCCGCACGGCATCCCGAATATATCGCATGCCGTAGTTATAGGCCTGCATGGCAGTCAAGCCGGACATATAGTGCTTGCCTTCCATGGCCCCATGGGAGAGGAAATCTAACTTCACGTATTCGTAGCCCCACTGTTTGAATTCGTTCAGCGCAGATTCGACATACATTCGTGTGCCGGGGTGCGTGGGATCGAGAGGGCGGCCAATGTGGGCGGGAATCGGCACCTGGTTCGCATCGCGCAGAAGGAGATCGTTCCATGTGTATTGGCCGTTCGTGCCGGGTACCTTCTCTTCGTCACTTTCTTTGCCGAAACGCGCAAAGGGCACAAAGTAGATGCCCGGATGCTGCCCGTTCTTTCTGATGTGCTCCGCCACCTTTTGGTAGTCGGGCTGCGGCCCTGCTCCGCAGAACGAGTCCCAGTTGATATAGACAACGCCGTTGTTGCCATAGCCCCGGTTTTGCAAGTTGTCGCGGATAAAATCAGAAGTGGACATCATGGCTTCCGAATTAATGTTGCACTCATAGGCGTACCAGCTATTCCAACCGACTGGCATTTCACCAGCCCAGGGAAGAGGAGGAGTGATGACGCTGTTGGCCCAGCCGTATTGGTCCATGCCGGCACGCCAATTCTCAAAGTAACCAACGAAAAATCGCGGTGAGACGACCGAAGGCCCAGAGACAGCTCCATGGGGAACAGTGTCCTGAGACACTGAGGAAGAAGCGCCTCCGTATACCGTGAGGAATTCGAGCCTGTCATGCGAACCCCGATAATCGATTGCCGACTTCCAGGTGTCATGCGTGACGGACCCAATGACGAGACCGTTGCGGCTGACGTTGTCATAGACGGAGGTCACTTCATAGCTAGAACCGGCGCTATCAATCGGCTCGCCGCGATAGCGCATAAAGTTGTCGTTGTCCCAAGGCGCAATTAGCACGCGTTCATCCGCGGACCCGCCGATGCTTACGTTGCCCGGTTTATCCACTTGCAGGGGGGGCTAGCCAATTCGTGCTGATTGCCGTCGGACTCTCCAAGGTGATCTCTAGCAAAAAGAACGGCCTTCCTTCATACAGATAATAGATCTGCCGCAACGCGGGCTTACCTTCTTCTGTATTTAAGAAGGAGAGTCTGACGCCTCGTCCAAAACCATCTCTTAGCCGTCGAACATCGGAAGCCAGAAACTGATGCGTGGAATAATCCGTGCTCTTGAGGAAAGTGCCGAGGCGAGCAGCGCTGTACGCTTCGCTTATCCTGCGGACCTGGTTCCAAGAATAGGAGGCAAGCCCCGAGGCGAGGGAAAAAGTGATTTGAATGGGGCCGGTATTCACTACAACGCTTTCGGCAGTCTGAGAAATTTGTATACGCCCGTAGTTGCGGACATCGTTTGTAAGCGATTTGTTGACAGGGCGGCTGCTCGCGAAAGCACAAGACAGGGAAAGTATGAGAAAGAGAAAGGAAGCACGATATGTGGATGCCTTTGACATTTCGGAAACCTAAATAGGACTCTCGTTGAGCTACTGCACTCTCAAAACGAGGGTGCAAGAAAAACAAGCGATTCGAAGTACTTTGTTCCCATGCATGGCGTGCGATGATAGCAAAAAAAGTTTAAGATGGCTGCCCGAGCGCGTTTCAAGGGCTTGAGTCGCAACAGGGAGCAAAGCAAGTCATGGCGAGTCGGAGCGCAATTGTCAGCTTTATTTTTGCCGTTGCCATGGGCCCGCTGTCTCTTCTAGTTCACGCACAAGCTGGTCATTCGTCTGAGGCTCCAGGTAGGCCGCCCGCGGCCCACGACTTTGAAGAGGCCAAGCAACTGCTCCAGAAGGGGCTGCTGGACGAGGCCGGGGTTGCGGCGCGGCATGGCTTGGACCGCAGCCCCAAAAGCGTCGTAGGACTTAATTTACTTGGCGTTATTTATCAACAACAGGGTAAGGACGCTGAGGCCATCCCGCAATTTGAGCGGGCCCTGGCCATCAAGCCGGACTCCGTCGACACCCTCAATAATTTAGCGACGAGCTACGCGGCGCAGAAGAGAATTGATCTTGCCGAACAGATATTCCGCAAGAGTTTGCGATTGAAGCCCGAAGACCCGGCAGCAAATTACAACCTCGGATTGCTGCTGCTCGATCGCAACAAGGCAAAAGAATCCATTCCTTATCTCCTGCGCGTTCGCCATCCAGACGTGCCTACACGCCTGAACCTGGTTCGCGCCTACCTCAGTTCAGGAAATAATGCATCCGGGCTGGCCACTGCGGAAACATTGTCGCAGAGCTCGCCAAAAGATACGAAGGTGCATTTTTCGCTCGGCGTACTTCTTGGCTCGCATCGTCAATACCAGAACGCAATCCATGAGTTTGAGCTGGCGAACGCGCTCGAGCCACAGACGTTCGACATTCTGCATGACCTGGGCCAGGCCTATCTGTTAAGCGGACAGCCCGCGAAGGCTCAGGAGACACTCGACCAGGCGTTGCACTTGCAGCCCGATTCCGCGGACACGCTCCATCTTATGGCCAGGGCCGAGACGGACCTGGGGAAAGACGTGGATGCGCTTGAGCTGCTTGTGCAGGCGCGAAAGATCTCGCCAAAAAACACGGATATTTTGCTTTTGATGGCGCGTTTGAGCATGAAGCAACAGTTCTTTGAAGACGCCATCGAAGTCCTGAAGGAAGGGGTAGAAATCGACCCGCGCCGGGCGGATCTTCATGCGGCACTGGGCGAGAGTTACTTCACGGTGGGCAAAGTCGAAATGGCGGTGAAAGAGTTCAAAACGCTCGTCGGCCTGGATCCTTCGCCGCGCTCCTACGCGTTGATGGGAATGTGCTATCGCCATCTAGGCCAATACGAGGAAGCGAAGCATTTTCTTGATGAGAGCCTCAAAGGAGATCCGGAAAATCTGCCCGCATTATTCCACCTCGGGATGATTGCAAAAACCCAGGGAAAGCCGCTCTTGGCAGAAAGCTATTTCGAGCGAGCGGTTCGCGCCGATCCGAATTATGCAGACGCACTTTTGGAACTGGCAGGCGTCAAAATGGGCCAGCGACAGTACGAGGAAGCGATTCCCCTTCTGCGGCGCTGCATTCAGGTCAATCAGGGGCTGGCCGCCGCACATTACAAGCTGGCGGTCGCGGAAAGAAGCGCACACCAGCTGGAAGCAGCGCGCAGGGACATGAGCGTCTTCCAAACGCTCTCGAAAAATCCGGAACCAGCTCCTTATCCGCTTCAACATTTTTTCGATTATTTGGAACGGAGGAACGCATTGCCGATTGCCCAGCAAAGTGCGGCGGATCTCCACGAATTGGAAATGGAAGTGAAGCAGCACCCGGATCGCCCTCGCAGTCTCTATCTTTTGGCCGAGGCGTTGCTGAAGGCCAGGCGCGAAAGAGATGCCATGGAGGTTCTTCAGCGGTTGGAGGAAGTCAGCAGAGGGGACTTTCGAACGGAACTAGGCATTGGAGTATTGCTGGGGCGTTTTCGGTCGAATTCCGCGGCCGTGCAATACCTGCAAGCCGCTTTGAAAGTAGATCCAGCTTCTGAGGAAGCAAAATACAACCTCGGCGAGGTGTATTTTCAAAGCGGCAACTACGGAGCAGCGCTTCAAGCGCTCCTCGAAATATCGTCGCCGGAGCAAAGAGACAGTTCTTATCTGTCCTTGCTTGGAGATGTCTACGCGCGTCTAGGCCGCGGCCAGGAGGCGCAAGAGGTCCTAAAAGAAGCCGTCGGCAAATCGCCCAACAACGATCGGTGTTACGTTTCTCTAGCCATGGAGCAACTGCGGGCGGGAGCTGCGGATGCGGCAAAAGCAACGGCGCAGGAAGGTTTGGCTCGAATTCCCGACTCTGGTCCCTTGCATTGGGTAGCGGGGATCGTGGCCGTAGTTCGAGGAGATATACAAGATGGAGAAAAATACTTAAGAAAGGCGGTTGACCTTATGCCCGCGCGCGAGACGGCCTACGTTTCGCTGGGGATGCTCTACTATGAAGAAGGCCGAATGGGAGACGCGCGCCAGGTACTAAAACAATGCGCTGAAATGTTTCCACAAGGGACGCTGGATGTGGAGAAGATCAAAGCCACGCTCGATGCCGCGTCGATAACAGAAAATTCCCCCGCGAAAACCGTGGCACTCTCGCCCGCGGCCCGGCAGGAATTTTACCAACTGGCGTTAGCTATGGCTGACGCAAAGCGTTGACTCCCCTCGATTCAAAAGGCCTCTTCGCGATCCGCGCATGATGAGCATGGTGAGACTGTGGACCAGACGAGCAATAAGGTTTTCCGGGAAGCGGGAAGCACCGCGGCGCTGTGCCTTGTAGCAAC
>DATNLB010000380.1:0-2066 GCA_035603095.1 Candidatus Acidiferrales bacterium | reverse complement strand
CTGGCAACCTCGAGGGTGATTTCCAATTCTGTCAGCGTCTGCCCAACATTCGCGACGGGAACGGTGCGGAGCACGGTACCGCATTCATTGCAAACAATATCAGCCTGATCCCCGCGAATGACGCCGTTCAGGCGGCCGCAGCACTCCGGATCGCCAAAGTCTGAATGCGGCAGCGTTGTTTCGATGGGGCCTTCGAACCCCGACCCGTTACAGACAGGGCAAACGCGCGGCCCGGTGAATGGAGCAAGGTCACCATAACCGTAAGCGCAGCCCGTATAATTGCCGTCGCCCAGAGGGATGCCTCGACACCGCGGCGGCGGCGGTAACGGACGCAACTCTGGCTCTTCATCCACGCGTCTATTCTCCCCCTGGCCGCCCGGGCAATCCGTACATGGACGGGTTCAGGCGACAACACCTTATATATAGCGCTACGCCCGGTTAGCTCCCATCCCGGCCAACTCTCAACGATCGGCCAACCCGCAACTCCCGTCCCAAGACCACCTGCATGGAGATCCGAACAGACTCACTGCGCTCGGCGTGTTTCAGGACGTAACCCATTGAATATCAGGAGGTTCAACATGCAAGTACGAATATCGCCGACGCTAACAGCGAATCCGATCCTAACACTGGAAGATCTTGGCTTGGAGCGAAGCGTCGGCTTGGACCAAGCCAGCCGAGGGCTGGCGGAGCGCTCAGAAGCCCAAATCGTTCGTTGGGTTCAGTTTCCGGCCGGTGCCCTTTTCTTTACCCTGGTCCCGGAGGATCCGGAGTCAGGTGCAGTCTATGTATTCGACCGCAGGAACGGGGTGTTCTACCTCGTGGACTTCAACGACCAGAAATGGGGCGGCTACAGTCTGGCCGAATACGAGGTACTGGAACGGACGCACCAACTGACCATGCTGGCGCAGCGCCCGTGGCTGCTTGAACGGAGGTATGACCGCCGAATTGCGAGCTGACCGACAGCCTGGCCGGTTCATTTGCGCGGGTTTTGAATTCGGGTTATGAAAGAGCAGGACGAAACGAGAAGCCGCTATGCCCAAGCGCTATCAGGCAACTTCCACAAATGTGGAGGACTATTGGCAGCTGTTCGTGAATCGGCGCGCCTACGTTCTCCAATCGATGCGGCCGCACGCGGAAAGCGGCCGCTATTACTATTTCCGGCCTAAGGCCGGGAAAAACGGCGAGGCGCCCAGTCTGGCGGCTGAGACGGTCCGGCGACATCTGGAAGGTGATCTGACGATCGGCGTGTATGCGATGAGTCCGGCGACGCAACGATGCAAGTGGATTGCCATGGACGGGGATTATAAGGACTCGCTGAAGCACCTTTGTGAACTGCAGTGGGAACTGCAGCAACAAAAGGTGGACGCGGCACTGGAACAGAGCCGGCGCGGCGCCCACCTTTGGATATTTGGCGAGCAGCCGCTTCTGGCCCGACAGTGCCGGCTGCTGATCTCCGGCTTGGCTCAGAAACTCGGTATCCCGGTAAAAGGAGCGGGGACGGCCGAGGGAATCGAGATATTCCCGAAGCATGATGAGTTGAAGGATGGCGACTTCGGCAATGCTATCCGTGGACCGCTGGGAATTCATCGCACGATCAGCGCGCGGTTCTGGTTCTACGGCGCGGATTACAATCTCGACAATCAACTGGCATTCCTCAAGCGCGTGACGAAGCTGTCCGAGGAGCAACTCGGAGATCTCCTCAAGAAGTTGGGACAGCCCAGCGAAGGGGAGAAGAAGGAAATCAAGCCAACTCCACGCTGGCAGTACCCGACACAACAAAGGCAGTTTCATATCCTGGATCATCTCCAGGTACGGCGGAAGACGGGGAGAAACTGGATCACGCGATGCCCTTCATGCGCCGCGGCGGGGCGAGACAAGAGCGGTGACAACCTGGCGATCTCGGTTGACGAACCGCAGAAGTACATCTGCTGGGCTGGTTGCAGCAAGGAGATGATTCGAGCGGCTCTGGGATGCCCGATCCAGGAGAAAAGGGAAAGTGCGTATGCGGCGGGATAGCGGGAATTCCGTCGTAGGCGGAGCTCTGATCACGTTGATCGCGATGCGAG
>DATNLB010000433.1:0-4364 GCA_035603095.1 Candidatus Acidiferrales bacterium | reverse complement strand
CTTTGAGGTGAAGGAACGCCCGCAGATCCGCCGCATCCGTTACGACGGCATCCACTCCGTTTCCGAATCGGACATTCTCGACCGCTTCAAGGAACGCAAGGTCGGTCTGAGCGTCGAAAGCCAGTTCGATCCCACGAAAATTAAGAAAGCGGAAGTAGTCTTGAAGGAATTGCTGGGCGAGCACGGCCGCCAGTTCGCGAAAGTCACTCCGCAGTACGAGCGCATTGCTTCCAGCAACGCCGTCATTCTCGTTTTCAAGATCGAGGAAGGGCCGAAGGTCAAGGTCGGCAAAATCAAATTCACCGGAAACCACGCTTTCAGCGACCGTAAATTGATCCGCGCCATGCGCCACGACCGGCCCTACTCGATTCCTCTCTACTTCTGGTACATTCCGGTGCTCACGAAGACCTACGACCGCCAAAAGTTGAGCGAGGACCTGGAAGTCGGTGTTCGCGGCTTATATCGCGACAACGGCTATTTCAAGGTTTCCGTTGGCGAGCCCATTCTCGAAAACATCGACACTGAGAGTTACCGCCTGGGCGTCCCGCTGGTCGCCGGGCATAGCCACGGCAAGGCCGTCAATATCACCATCCCGATCGAAGAAGGCGAGCGCTACCGCATGGGCACGCTGAAGATTGTCAGCGCCGATCCAGACAAGGCCCTGTCCCTCAAGGTTGATGCGCTGAAAGGTGCCTTCCCGCTCAAACAGGGCGACATCTTTTCCACTGAGAAAGTTCGCAAGGCCCTGGAGACCTACGGGAAAATTTACGGCGAATACGGATTCATCGATTTCACTCCCGAGCCGGACACGGAAATCGACGAAGAAAAGAAAATCATCAACTTGACGATGAAGTTCGACGAGCAAAAGCAGTATTTCGTCAGGCGCATCGACTTCAGCGGGAACACTACCACGCGCGACAAAGTAATCCGCCGCGAGCTGCTGATCGATGAAGGCCAGCTCTTCAACAAGCGTCTTTGGGAGATGAGCGTTCTCCGCCTCAATCAGCTCGACTACTTCGACAAGATCGAAGCGGACAAGGCCGCGGAGATCAAGCGCAACAACAAAGAAGGCACAGTGGACATCAACCTTAAGCTGAAGGAAAAGGGCAAACAGTCGATCGGCTTGCAGGGCGGCGTCAGCGGCCTGGCCGGCAGCTTCATCGGCCTTACGTATCAGACCAACAACTTCTTGGGTCTTGGCGAAACGCTGACGTTTTCGGCGCAGTTCGGCGATCTCTCACGCAGCTTCCTTTTCGGATTCACCGAGCCCTATCTCTTTGATCGGCCTATCTCCTCGGGTTTCACGATTTTTTCCAGCCGCTACAAGTTTGACCAGGCCAGGCAGGAAGCGCTATTCACCGGACAGTCCGTCAGCATCAACCCGCAATTCATTCAGAATTACAATCAGGACAGCACGGGCTTCACGCTTTTTGCCAGCTACCCGGCCCGGCGCTTTTCGTTCGCTCGCTTCGGGCTTCAGTACGGTCTGACCCGCACCAACATTACCGCCTTTAACCAGGCTTCCACGCTGCTGTTCGAATCACTTCAATTTCGCAGCCTTACGGGTCCCAGCGCGCTGAACGGCATCATCTCAAGCACCATCACGCCCTCGATCACCTATAACACGATCGACAACCCGATTAACGCAACCAGGGGGAAGAGCTACTACTATTCGCTGGCTTTCTCGGGGATTGGCGGCAACGTGAAGAGCATCACCAACGTTTTCGACACCAAGTACTTCCATCCGATTAACAAGCACAGGAACGTCATAGGTATGCACGTCTCAGCCGCTTATATCACCTCATTTGGGAGCACGACTTCCACCTGTCCGACGACCCTGGTGACTGTCCCGCCGTGCAAACCACAATCGGTTCCCAACGAGGTTCCCCCGTTCAGCCGCCTGTATATGGGTGGAGAAAGCGACATTCGCGGCTTTGATGTTCGCTCCATTTCGCCGGTGACTTTTATTCCCGAGGCGACCGCACAAACGATTTCCTACCACGACCCCACCTCCGGCGGCGCCTTGCGATCGTTCAGCGTGCCGGTGCTGACGTATGTTGCCACGCTGCCGGGAGGGGACCTGCAAGGATTCGGGAACCTCGAATACCGCATCCCTATTGTGGGGCCGGTTACCGCCGGGCTGTTTGTGGACGCCGGAACTGACGGCGTTGTCCGCCGCAGCGCGCTTCAGCTCAACCCGTCGGGCTTTCAGAATCTAACAAGCCCGGGCCAATTTCCTCACGCGCCAGAATTGGGGGGCCTGACCCAGCAGCTTTCCATCGCGCCGGGAACGAATTTCCGATTCCGCGCTTCGACCGGGATCGAGTTTGTAGTACAACTCCCGATCATACAGGCGCCGTTCCGCATTTATTATGCTTACAACGTGCACCGGCTTCACGACCAGTTGGTGGCCAGGCCGCCGTTTATAGAACCCAACGAAATAGCGAGTCTGAAGACCCAATTCAATTCCCTGGATCCGACCATCTATCCGCTGCAGATCAAGCCGCAGCTTGATTTCATCCAGAATAATCCTGGGCGGCTGAACTATTTCGAACCGAAGACGACTTTCCGCTTCACCGTCAGCCGGACGTTCTGAGGGCTGCGGCGGTGCGGGGCTATTACCGAAGTTGGGCGCAAGATTTAAGTGAAGGATAGTAACGCCAGCGCGAGCGGAAATTCAGCGCCGCGCGATCGTGTGGGGGAAATCGTGGGAACGAAAGTATGTAGGATGTCCAGTGTTCTTGGCCTATGGCTGGCCGCCGTTTGCCTGCTGTCGCTGAATGGCTGCGGCAGCAGCAGTACCGCCAATGTCGTCACGGTCTCGCTAAGCTCGTCCGTGGGTAACATCATCATCCTGGGTCAGTCCACCACGCTCACTGCCACCGTCTCAGGCACCGCCAACCTCAGTGTCAACTGGCCGGCCGAGGATCAGCCCTGCCAATACACAACCACCACCGTTTCCGGGACTACCCCAACGACCAGCAAGCCGGTCCAGTGCCCGAGTGACGGCACGTTTGGTACTCTTACGAATATCCAGGCCACCGGGACCGCGACTTACACGGCGCCGAATACCATTCCGGATCAGACCAAGTTTCCTAGCCTGCAGCTCATCTTCACCGCTCAGTCCCAGGCGAACACCAGCAAAACCGGCACACTGACCCTTACCCTCAACTCCGGCGTCAGCGTTGTCCTCAATCCCCTTACGGCCACGGTTCCCACCAACGAACCACAGCAATTCAACGTTACGCTGACGAACGATCTTCAGAGCAAAGGCGTGACCTGGTTGCTCACGCAGCAGGTTCCTACTACGACGATTCCTTACCCTCAACTCAAGACTTGCAGCCCGACCTGCGGCACGATTACACCCACTGCCAACAACTCCACCGTGGCCAAATATACCGCCCCCGCGTCTGTGCCGACGAGCATCACCCCTGCCGATTCAACAAATAAGAATTCGCCGGCGAACCTCACCATCGTGGCTACTTCCGTGGCCGACAATACTCGCCTCGCGATCGGCACCATCACCATCATCGCCGGCGGGCCCATCACTTTTAATGGCATTACGCCCACCATTGCTCCGCAAGGCGCGGCCTTCTGGGACATTTACCTCGACGCCCCGAACATTTCCTCGGCCTCCATAATTACGCTGAACTTCCAGGACAGCAGTAACCCAAATAATTTTATTGGTTCGAAGACATTTGATTCGACCAGCGGACAAATCAAGGTGCTTTTTCCGATTCCCATCACTACCACCACCAACGGCGTCACCACGGTCACGAATCCGCAGTCCACGGGCGCGCGGCTTCGTCTTCTGGCCCCGGATTTGGTCATCCCGCCTGCCTCCGGAACAGTGTCCGTCTATCTGAGCGTCACTGATCCAGGCCAAACCGTGACCCCGGCTCCGCCTACCCAGCCGGTTCTAACTGCAAATCCCTACACGTTTCAGTTCGTCCCCGTGCGGCCCACTTCTATCGCCTCCGTTCCAGACGATGTTGTCCAAGGCAGCAAGTCTCAGCAAACCTCAGTCATCATTGACGGGGGTTATTTCGGCCCAGGCGATAAGGGTTTCACCGAGATCTTTTTTCAAGGCTCCGCCGTCGTCAAGAATCCGACTACATCGACTGCCCGACAGTTGAACACCTCGATTAAGACCAACCAGCTCAGTTCCGGGCTCCCCGGTCTCTATCCGCTGTCGGTTTCAAACCGGGCCACCCCTGCCCCCATCGTCAACAATGACTCGGTCACCAATATCGCCGTTTTTCCGGATTTTTCCGTTACCCCGCCTGTCGTTGTCACCGGGTCTTCAGGAATTCCCGCAGGTACAAACCCCAGCGCGATCGACATAGATCCCACACTCGGCGTCC
>DATNLB010000084.1:0-2190 GCA_035603095.1 Candidatus Acidiferrales bacterium | reverse complement strand
TGTCGTTGTCGGCCTTGCCATTCCTGGATACACGCAAACCGTCACATCAAAGAAAAGCTCTGACAAAAAGGAGACCACCGTGACGCAGCTCGCGACTGCGCAAGTTGACAGCGACCCGTACAACGCAACAGTGGAGATCCGAGCCTTCCACGTCAACGTTCCAGAAGACCAACTCGTTGAACTCCGTCGGCGCGTAGCGGCAACACGGTGGCCGGGCAAAGAGACGGTCAGTGATGCGACGCAAGGCGTCCAGCTCGCGACCATGCAGAAGCTCGCGCACTATTGGGCGACCGATTACGACTGGCGAAAGGTGGAGGCGAAGCTGAACGCCCTTCCTCAGTTTGTATCCAACATCGATGGGCTGGACATTCAGTTCATCCATGTTCGCTCGAAAAATCCTAACGCTTTGCCGGTCATCATCACGCACGGGTGGCCCGGATCAATCATTGAGCAGCTGAAGATCATCGGCCCGCTCACCGATCCTACTGCCTACGGTGGAAAGGCGGAAGACGCTTTTGATGTAGTAATCCCTTCGCTGCCGGGCTACGGGTTTTCAGGAAAGCCGGCCACGACCGGCTGGGACCCCATCCGCATCGCACGCGCCTGGACCGTGCTGATGAAGCGCCTCGGATACACGCGATTTGTGGCCCAAGGCGGCGATTGGGGAAATGCTGTTACGGAGCAGATGGCACTGCAGGCGCCTCCCGAGTTGATCGGCATCCACACCAACATGCCGTCCACTGTCCCGGCAGACGTTGCGAAGGCTCTCCAATTCGGCGAACCGCCGCCGTCCGGGCTCTCAGCGGAGGAGAGGGGCGCGTGGGACCAGCTCGACTTCTTCTATAAGCACGGCCTGGGCTACGCCCAGGAGATGATGAACCGCCCACAGACCCTGTACGGGATTGCGGATTCACCGGTCGGCCTGGCCGCCTGGATGCTCGACCACGACACGCGCAGTCAGGCGCTCATCGCACGGGTTTTCGACGGTCAGCCCGAGGGCCTGACGCGAGACGACATCCTCGACAATGTCACGCTCTACTGGTTGACGAATACGGCGGTCTCTTCGGCTCGTCTCTATTGGGAAAGCAAGCTTCGCTTGTTCGCTCCGAAAGGTGTGTCGATCCCGGCTGCCGTGAGCGTGTTTCCCGATGAGATCTATGCAGCCCCGAAGACCTGGACAGAGAAAGCCTATCCCAAACTGATCTACTACAACCGACTCCCGAAGGGCGGTCACTTCGCGGCCTGGGAACAACCGGAACTTTTTAGTGAGGAGATCCGAGCTGCCTTCAAATCGCTGCGATGAATCAGCTGGCCTGCCGTTCTCAGGTGCGTTTTACGGAATTCCCACCCTCGGAAACATTGGATGTGAGATCAGGTAAGGAGAATGAGATGAACTCTACAAAGGATGTAATCGAGAACCATATCCGGCGTTTCCGTGAAGGAAACATAAAACGTGTTCTCGACGACTTTTCACCGGATGCGACACTCCTCACCCCCACTGGAGTGCTCAACGGTAAGGAGAAATCGCAGATGAGTGCAGTCCCAAACAGACTTCAAGAAGATTCCGCGGTATTCGATGCCAGATTCTGGCGTTCGTACCGGATGCTTCGGTTCATAGCGTGCCGTGTTCTGGGTGGTCCTGAACACGCGAACAAAGCCGTCGAAAACTGTTGGCACACAGCTTCTCGCCGTGCTCCGCGCTTTGAACACGAAGGTGAGTTTCGGAGTTGGCTACTCAGAGCCCTCATTGATGAAGCACTGGTCTTCGCAACAGCCAGCAAACGACCAAACCGGATGTCTTGTCCGAACCGCTTCCTGTAGAGGTTTTCTGGTAACGACGTGCTCCGTGAGCAACATTGACTGTGCGTTCCAAACAAAAGGAGATGAGATGAACTCCACACAACGTGTAGTTGAGAATCATATTCAACGCTTTCGCGAAGGCGACCTTGACGGCGTTCTCGAGGATTTTTCACCTGAGGCAGTAGTCTTTACGCCTTCTGGAACATTGAAAGGCAAAAGCGAAATCAAAACCTTATTCCAAAACCTGCTTCAGGAGTTTGGCAAAGCCGGAGCATCGGAGACGGTGCGCACGGCAATCTTCGAGGGCGATTATGCCTACCTGATTTGGAGTGGAGAAACAGTGGATAACAACTATGAATTCGCCACCGACACATTTGTCGTCCGAAATGG
>DATNLB010000116.1:0-3465 GCA_035603095.1 Candidatus Acidiferrales bacterium | reverse complement strand
TCGGCGGATGATTGGGCTTTTCTTCGACCTTGATGTCCGCCGCGCAGGATGCCGTTCCGCCCTTGCCATCGTCCACTTTTATGGTGACAGTGTAGGAACCAACGCCAACGCCCGACGAATTCCAGCGCGCTTCCGGGCCAGTGCCATCCACCGCGCCTCCCGTCGCCGTGTAGCTGTAGGTCAGTGGATCGTTGTCAGGGTCGCTGGCGTTCACGTGAACGGCCACGGTGTCGCCCGAGCCGGCATACACGGACGCCGGGCTCACCGAGCAGGCGGCCATCGGCGGGTGGTTCGGCGGAGGCGGTGGATTCGGAATCCCGAATCGCAGCACCAAGCCGGTGCCGGCGCGGAAGTTATTCTGTCGCCCGGTGGCCGCAACTGCAGGCCCCGAGAAACTGGTCATGAGGTAATCCAACTGAGCCACGCGCCAAGCGACGTTCTTCGTCAGGACCATGTCAACGCCGCCGCCTGCAGCCATGGCGAATGCATTCTGCTCGGCACCACCGGTGATCTGGCCATTGCCTCGCATACCGCCTACCAGAAACTCGCCGAAGGGAACAAAATAATCAAACTTACGCAAGTTCAGTCGCGGACCGAATAGATAGCTGATCATTCCACCCCGAACCAAATCGTTGTTTCCGGTTAGAGGGAATATGTTCCGTTCGGACGAGTAAGTTCCCACCTCACCCGTCAGACCGACCCATCTCGATGCATTGTAGGTAAACGATCCCGATCCCCCCTGGTTGTTGAAATTCGTGAAAGGATCACCAGGCGCGAAATTGATGTAGTCATACATTCCGGCGAGTTCATACCGGGGCACTAACTGGCCTGGTGGACGCGTGTCCGCGGCAACCGCAGCCGGTCCCGGGAAGGGGGTCGGCCGCGGCGTGGCGGGCAACGCGAATACGCCCTTCGCGGCTACCGCCTTGCTGGAAGCCGCGCTTTTCTCAGAAGTCGTCGCGGCGTTCGCGGTATCGTCGCCCGCTCCGCCGCTCTTTTGCTGAGCGCACAGCGGCAAAGCCAAAAGCGCGCTCATCGCCAGTGCTGCACACCAATTACGCATCTCATTCCTCCTGAGCTTTATCCAGCCAATCTCGATTGGTTTACGCGCCCGCCTGCCGACCGCTCGCTGCTCCCGGCGGGCTCCGTTGGACGCATCGCAGCTCTTCAACTTGTTGCTTCTCCCCCCAGGCACCCACGTCTCCCCACACCCATGTCCGACCAAGGGAGAAACCTGAAGAAGCAAAAGGACGCGGCGCAGTAAGGTTATTCCACAATTCACTTTCGCTGCAACTACTTCCTCGCTCCCCGGGCAGGCTACTTGGCCGCATGGGTTCAGCCGCACGAAGTCACGAATCACAGTGCACGGCTCACGCGTTGCGGCTTTCCCTGGCGCTGCTCTCAACTGTCAATTTTCCCATCCTGCGCTACACTTCTCTTCTCATGGACTCGATCACCACACTTGATAACCTCTGGATGGGACGGCCGCGTTCCATTGCTGCGGGACTGCTCGAATCGGACGGCCACCGCGCCGTGATCGACCCTGGTCCGGGGTCCACGCTCAAGACCCTGCACCAGCAGCTTCAGGCCCGTGGCATCGGCGTGGGCGATCTCGACGCCATTCTCCTGACGCACATCCACCTGGACCACGCCGGCGCTACAGGCGCACTCGTCCGCGAAAATCCACGGCTTGCCGTCTACGTACACAAGAATGGCGCGCCCCACATGATCGATCCGTCCAAACTCCTCGCCAGCGCCCAGCGCCTCTGGCCCAACGATCTGCAGCGCCTGTTCGGCGAAACTCTTTCCGTTCCGGCGAATAATTTGCGCATCCTCGAGGGAGGTGAAAATCTCACGCTCGGCTCGCGCCAACTCGAGGTCGTCTACACGCCGGGCCATGCTTCGCACCACGTCAGCTATTTCGACAACACGAAAGGCGTTGCCTTCGTCGGCGATACGGCGGGCGTGCGCATCGAGGGAAATTCGTTCGTCATGCCCGCTACTCCTCCCCCGGACATCGATCTCGGGATCTGGGATACTTCCTTCGCCGCCATCCTGGAGCGCAAGCCAGCGCGGCTCTTCCTGACGCACTTCGGTTATTCTGATAATCCTTCCGAACACATCGCTTTGTTCCGCGAACGGCTGCATCGCTGGGCCGCGCTCACCGCGGAAATCCTGCGCCACGCCGCCAGCGAGTCCGCCGCGATGGATTCCTTTATGTCCGCGACGTATGCCGAAATCGCTGAGCATCTTCCCCCCGGTGAAGCCGAACATTACGCCTTCAGCGCCGGCCTGAATCTTTCCTTCCTCGGCCTCGCCCGGTATTTGCGCAAACGCGCTGCAGCCGTTTCCTAAGCTGGCCGGATTTCTGTTATTCGAAAGGAAAAGCGGAAGCCCTACGCGGTTGTTCCGGAAGGAGAGACTTCTTCCGAACCCGCGGCGGACTCGGATGCGGGCGCGGCCAGCGTTTCGAGCCGAGCAGAAAGCGCTTCGACGAGCAGATCGACGAGTTTCTTTGCGCCGCTGCCTTCGGGATCTTTGTCGGGATTGTACTGCGCCACATCGAGACCCAGGAGGTTCTTGTGTTTCACAAACTCCGTGAAGGATGCGCGGACGTCGTCGAAGCGCATGCCGCCGCTGCCCGGCACGTTCACCGCGGGAAAATCCTCCTCCGCGATGACATCGGTATCGAGATGGAGAACGAATTCGCGCGCGTCGGCGTGCACTTGCGCCAGCGCTTCGTGGGCCGCTTTGCTGCCGCCTTTGAATTGGATATCCGCGGCGTCAATATGCCGCATCGGCGATTTGCTGAGGAACTCCTGCTCCGGAGGATCGAGCCTCTCGAGTCCGAAGAGGGTAACGTCCGGCTCGCGCACCAGTGGCGCCTCGCTCCAGAAGCGCACCAGCTCCGGCGCACCCCTGCCGATGATGTGGGCCACAACCATTCCGTCGATGCGGCCGGAGGGAGTGCTTGCCGGAGTATTCAGATCCGCGTCGCGATCGAACCAGAGAAGATTCACGTGTTTGTAGTACCGCCGCGCGCCGGTGAGCAAGCCGATGACCTGAGCGCAGTCGCCGCCCAGGACGAGAACTAACGCGCCGCTTTTCACCGCGAGTTCCGCGTGCGTCTTCAAATCGTTGAGGCCGGCGACGATTTCAGTCAAATTGCGGGCGCGCCGGTGTTCTTCGTCGTTGGCGAAGAGGCGGGGAGCGCAGTCGCCGTAATCCACGACTTCATAACCGACGCCCTGTAACTTTTCGGCGAGTCCCGCGGCCCGCAGCGCCGCCGGGGCCTTCTCGCTTCCCGCGGAAAATGCTGCGGCGCTTGAGGGCGCGCCAATCAAGGCAATCTTCTTCGGCTGACGGACGATTTTGACCGCCAAAGGCTGGCTCCTTGTCTTGTATTTCCCGTCTACCGCGCTAGGCTACCGATGACTGGAACATGCAGAGTTTAACCGGCACCGC
>DATNLB010000408.1:0-2835 GCA_035603095.1 Candidatus Acidiferrales bacterium | reverse complement strand
GACACCGTTATCAACACATACACCCTCAGCCCACTTGCGCTCCATCTCGATGATGTAATTCGCGGTTTTATCATCTGCCGAAGACCAGTGACTCTGCTGTGCGTACACCGGAACAAGCAACAACGTCGCCGCGATTGTCACCGCGAAGAATCGTAAATGCATTTCTCTCATGGCGGAATCCTACACCACGCTCCGATGCGCATTCGGTTGTTTCGGTCGGTCGAGTAGCCCCGGGGAATTTCACCCCGAGGCCCTCACAGAACCGTGCGTGAACCTCTCGATTCACACGGCTCTTCATAGCTGAGGCTTGTCTCTTGCGAGATCAAACCGTCTCTGGAGGTAGAGGCTCCTCCTGGTTGTCCAGTTGGCCAAGCCCTCCGTCGAGCTATGTCATCCTCTTCGCTCCCCGTCCGTTACAGACGCTTCAACGCTGTCGGGTCGGAGGTGGCGCATCGAGTTGCCCCAATGCTGGCCACCGTCCGCCGCTCAAACCGTGCATGCAGTTTTCCCGCACACGGCTTTCACGAAGACTCATGCTTCCGGGATGCTATCGAAGGTATTAGTTGAACAAGGTTCACCAGCCCATACTCACCGTACAGCTTGGTTTCAGGAAGTTGTCGCCAACCACTGTTACGCCATCGCTTGCATCGGTGTGACCGGATTCGATGTACGATCCAGCCGTTGAGTCGGCCGAAAAGCTTTCGGACGTGGGCACGTTTGTAGTAATTGCCCCATCCCCGGATCACAGGGTTGAGGTTCGCGATCAGTTCCAAAGTATTCAGTGGCACGCGTCGCCGAGTTCGCTCACGCACTTGGTCCATGAAGCGTCGAATTGATTTTTCCTTCGGGTACGCATAGAGATCACCGCTACGCACCCCGCTTTGGATCTGCTGAGACCTCAGCCTGAGTGGCCGCTGACCCCGCTTGATCTTATAGCCAAGGAACTCAAATCCATGTCGAACGTGGACGATCCGCGTCTTCTGCGGATGAAGTAACACGCCCAACTGCTCCAGTATCCGTTGCGCTGCTACTATCGCCGCTCGCGCCTCTGCCGCGGATTTGCAAGTGATGACCCAGTCATCCGCGTACCTCGTTACCTGATACCCCTTGCGACGCATTTCCCGATCAAACGGCGTCAGGAGTACGTTGCTTAAGACGGGTGAAACCACACCGCCTTGCGGGGTCCCGCGCTCAGTGGGATAGAGTCGCCCTCTGCCATAACTTCCAGCCTTGAGCATTGCCTTAATCAGGCGCAGCACACGGCCATCGGCTATTTGTTTGGCTACCAGCGCGAGAAGCTTCTCATGGTCGACAGACCCGAAAAAGTCCTTCAAGTCCCCTTCCACGATCCACTCCGATCCGCTTTGTATCTCTTTCCACACCTTGCGCATTGCGTCCTGTGTCGATCGCCCTCGCCGATATCCGAAGTTGGCCTCATCGAATACCAGTTCGAAAATTGGCTCTATCCGATTGAGCAGTGCCTGTTGGCATACCCTGTCATAAATCGTTGGGACTCCCAGCATGCGATACTCGCCCGGCTTCCCCACTTTCGGGATCTGCACCTGCCGCACCGGTCGTGGCTGATAGGTGTCTCCTTTGAGTTCTGTGTGCAACTGGTCTAACTGCTGACCCAGTTCCGCAGCGAACTGTTCCAGATTCTTCCCATCGACGCCCCCACTACCCCGGTTAGACCGTACCTTTTCCCAGGCCATCTCCAGGTTCTTCCGCTTGTATACCTTGTCCATTAATGAATGGACCTTCTTTGCACCCGTCGGGTTAATCCAGTCCGACAGTTTCCTCGGGCGGAAATGTACGGGTATTTCACTCATGGAACTGATCCACCTTTCCGTCCTTACTCACTGCCTTCCTCTCTCTTCCCAACTGCCTTCGCCGGCTGCCTTCCCCGACCCATTTCTGTCGCCGGTTGCCCGGTCACATGGCTTTCACCACGCTTCTGGTACCATTCAGCCGTCCGACTACTGACAGCGCATCGCTCGCCCTTTCGCTTTCGCTTATAGGTCTGCTTACTCCGGTGCCACCCGGAGACGCTGCCAGTCCTCCTGAGGTCACGCATTGTTCTTCCGTACCGTGCCGACCGCAAACACCTTGGTGCGGTGGGTGAATGAGAACGCCTTCGCCCCTATAGTGCGGGCTCGACCTTGCCCCACCTTTGGCCGACCGGTTCATCGTCGGGGTAGCCCCCATCGATTACGGCCCGGTACTTCTCCTCATACCCTTCGGATTCCACCTCACGGTGGACACCCTGTCCTCCGGAGTAATACAGAGAGCGGCTTCAGGTTCACCTTGGCTGTATCAAGCTTTCGCTTTCGTGCCCGTTTAGGCTTCTCCATACCTTCTCTCTTCTCCGGCCAGCGAGGCATTACTCCCGCCTTTGGATACAGCGCCCCTCATCCGGGCGCCGGAGGGACTTTAACCCTCCTGAACAGTGCGCTGCTCAGCGCACACTACAGGATGATCCGCCATCTTCAAGTGCATCGATATTTCCCTTTCGTGGATCACACTTATAGGTTTTCTCTTAGCATCACTTGAAGACTTCCCATGTTCCGCCTACCCGCCTCCTTGGCAAGCTCAGGCCACCTCTCATGCCGGATGCCACTCCGCCCGTAAACAGGTTTCGTCGGAGCTTTGTCCCGCAGTAACAATCACGCCGCGGTTTTGACATCGCCTAATTGCTTTCGACACTTCAACAATGGTTCCTTTGCAGTCCTCTTCTTGCCTGATACCTGACCCGGTCAATGCCAGGCCTTTTCCTTCCGCGCTCACGACCATGGCTTTGGGCCACAGCCGCCGAAGGTGGTTTGGAACCTGCTCCTG